>JAUWVK010000032.1 GCA_030617485.1 Gammaproteobacteria bacterium | reverse complement strand
GGCCCGGGCAACATTTATGTCGCCACTGCCAAGCGTTATGTGTTCGGTACCGTGGGCATCGATATGATTGCCGGTCCTTCGGAAATTCTGGTGATTTGTGATGGCAAGACCGATCCGGACTGGATCGCCATGGACCTGTTTTCACAGGCCGAACATGATGAAGATGCGCAATCTATTCTGCTTTGCCCAGATGCGGATTACCTTGATAGAGTGCAGGCCAGTATCGAAAAATTGTTACCCACCATGGAACGTACCGATATTATTCGTGCTTCGCTTACCGATCGTGGGGCACTGATACAGGTGAAAGACATGGATGAGGCTATCGCGGTTTCAAATACCATTGCACCAGAACATCTGGAGCTCTCTGTTGAAGATCCCGAAGTAATGGCGAAACAGATCAAACACGCGGGTGCTATTTTTATGGGTCGTTATACGGCTGAAGCGCTGGGTGATTATTGTGCCGGCCCCAATCACGTCTTACCGACGTCGCGCACGGCGCGTTACTCGTCGCCCCTGGGTGTTTATGATTTTCAGAAACGCTCCAGCCTGATTATGTGTTCGGCAGAGGGAGCCTCGGAACTGGGTAAAACGGCTTCCACCCTGGCGCGCGGCGAGGGTCTTGAGGCTCATGCGCGTTCGGCAGAGTACCGAATCAAGGATTAATTGCTGACTGCTTAACCACTATTCATACACCATTCAACAATCCAGATTATAAAACTTAGATATAAAATCTAGAATTCTCGTGAGTAAATTAACTGACACCGTTGCCACCTGGGTGCGCCCCGAAATTCGCGCGCTATCGGCTTACCACGTGCCGGACTCGGGTGATGTCATCAAACTGGATGCCATGGAAAATCCCTATAACTGGCCGGAAGCTATGGTGGACGAGTGGCTGGCGGTGTTACGTGATGTGGAATTGAATCGTTATCCAGATCCATCACCGGCAGGTCTCAAAGAAAGTCTGGGTCAGGCGATGGGTGTTCCCTTTGGCGGTCACTTTAGCGATAACAATGGCATTGATGTGTTGCTGGGCAATGGTTCAGATGAACTGATTCAGATGATTGCCATGGCCATGGCTCAGCCAGGCCGCAAGATTCTGGCGCCTGAGCCCAGTTTTGTGATGTACAAAATGATTGCCACGTTTACTGGCATGGATTACATCGGTGTGCCGCTTGCCGATGATTTTGATCTCGATTTACCCGCCATGTTGGCGGCCATCGAAGAACAGCAGCCGGCCATCGTGTTCTTAGCCTACCCCAACAATCCCACGGGTAACCTGTTTGACCGCAAGGCGGTTCAGACCATCATCGATGCTAGCCCCGGTTTGGTGGTAGTGGACGAGGCTTACCATGCCTTTGCGGGCGATAGTTTTATGCCTGAGCTGGGCACTGGTAATAAAAAACACGAGAATCTGGTGGTGATGCGCACGGTCTCCAAAATGGGGCTGGCGGGACTGCGACTGGGTTTGCTGGCGGGTCCATCGGCCTGGCTGGCTGAGTTTGATAAAGTTCGCCTGCCTTACAATATCAATGTGCTGACCCAGAAAAGCGCCGAATTTGCCCTGGCGCATCGCGAGGTGCTGGATCAACAAACCCGGCAAATCTGCGAAGACAGAGAAAAGCTGATGGCGGCTCTGGAGGCAATAGCAGGCATCAAACCTTACCCCAGCCGAGCGAACTTCATTCTTTTTCATGTCAATAAAGGGGGTGCGAATGATGCCACCGAGGTATTCGAATCCCTCAAGGCACAGGGTGTGCTCATCAAGAACCTGTCACCGGTGGGTGGGGTATTGCAGGATTGCCTGCGAGTGACGGTTGGCAGTCCCAAGCAAAATGAGGCCTTTTTGTCTGCTTTGCTGACTGCTTTAGAAGGGAGTCCGGATTGAAAACGGTTATAAAAAACATCAGGCACTTCAATCAACTGGCGCTTAACGTTATGCTATGCAGTTAGAAAGAACAGCATAAAGTCCCGACATTAAAAGTACCTGGAGATAAGCATGGCTGACCGTAAAGCCACTATAAAAAGAGACACCCTGGAGACACAAATTCAGGTCAGCATTAACCTGGATGGGTCCGGCAACTACAATGTTGATACCGGTGTGCCTTTTCTTGACCACATGCTGGATCAGGTGGCCAGGCACGGATTAATCGATCTTGATATCAAGGCCAAAGGTGATTTACACATTGATGCCCACCACACCGTGGAAGATGTGGGTATTACCCTGGGTCAGGCATTTGCGGAAGCTATCGGAGATAAAAAAGGCATACGTCGTTACGGCCACGCATACGTGCCGTTGGACGAGGCATTGTCACGCGTGGTGATAGATTTTTCCGGTCGTCCTGGGATGGAATACGGTGTGGAATATACTCGTGCTCGTGTGGGCGACTTTGATATGGACCTGTTGTCAGAATTTTTTCAGGGGTTTATTAATCACGCTCAGGTGACGTTGCACATTGATAATATTCGCGGCAAGAATGCGCACCACATTGCGGAAACTATTTTTAAAGCCTTTGGTCGTGCTGTGCGTATGGCGATTGAAATGGATTCGCGCATGGGTGACACACTGCCATCAACCAAGGGTTCTTTGTAGCGCGCTCCTTTCCAAGCAAACACATTAACCATGAAAACTGTAGCAGTTATTGATTATGGCATGGGCAACCTGCACTCGGTCGCCAAGGCGCTGGAGCATGTGCCCGGCGACTTTCGTGTGGTGGTCACTGCGGACAAAGCAAAAATTCTTGAAGCCGATCGTGTAGTCCTGCCCGGCGTGGGAGCAATGCGTGATTGCATGGGTGAAATCAAACGTCTTGGTCTAGACTCTGTGGTGCATGAGGTGGCAAATAGCCGTCCATTATTAGGAGTCTGTGTTGGGCTGCAGGCAATGATGGAATCCAGCGCTGAAAACGATGGGGTTGAATGTTTAGGCTTGTTTCCGGGCACGGTGGAAGCGTTTGGCGAAGACTTGCGTGATCCAATAACCAATGAGCGCCTTAAAGTGCCGCACATGGGCTGGAATCAGGTTGATCAGACTATGCCGCATCCTATGTGGAAAGACATTGTTCCTGACACACGGTTTTATTTTGTGCACAGTTATTATGTTCAACCGGCGGGGCCGGAACCCATTGCAGGTTCAACCGTGTATGGGTTTCCATTTGCAGCGGCGCTGACCAAAGAAAATGTATTTGCAGTGCAGTTCCATCCGGAAAAAAGTCAGCACGCCGGCCTGCAGCTGTATGCGAATTTTGTGAAATGGGATGGACAATATTAATTTTGAGTTGCACAGAAAAATTTAACGAGACTAATGTTTGAACAAAACTAACGTTTAAACAAAGCTAATGCTCAATGAGGCTTAGGAATGCTGTTAATACCCGCAATTGATTTAAAAGACGGTAAGTGTGTTCGATTGAAACAGGGCCGCATGGAAGACGATACTGTGTTCTCGGATGATCCGGTTGCCATGGCGCAGCGTTGGGTTGATGCCGGCGCTCGTCGTTTACATTTGGTTGACTTGAATGGTGCTTTTGAAGGCAAGCCCATGAATGCAGATATCGTGCACGAAATTGTAAAAGCTTTTCCTGATGTGCCCGTTCAAATTGGTGGTGGTATTCGTGACGAAGAAACCATTCAGGCTTATCTGGATGTTGGTGTGCAGTACGTGATTATCGGTACCAAGGCGGTGAATGCACCGCACTTTGTCTCGGATATTTGTCTGGCCTTTCCCGGTCATATTATCATTGGTCTGGATGCCAAAGATGGCAAAGTGGCCATTGATGGGTGGTCGAAGTTGTCACATCACGATGTGATCGATATGGCTAAACATTTTGAGCATGACGGTGTCGAAGCTATTGTGTACACGGATATTTCGCGTGACGGCATGATGCAGGGTGTTAACGTGGAGGCAACCGTTAAGTTGGCGCAAGCGATTAATATTCCGGTGATTGCATCAGGTGGCATTACTAATCTGGATGATGTTCGCGCCTTATGTGAAGTTGAAGGTGAAGGCATCATGGGTGCAATTACTGGCCGTGCGATTTACGAAGGCACGCTAGATTTTGTTGAAGGACAAAAGTTGTCCGATGAGCTGTCACTAACGTTTGCAAGCAATCAAAAATAGAGAAAATAGTTAATGGGTCTGGCAAAACGAATTATTCCCTGTCTTGATGTTGATAACGGTCGCGTTGTCAAAGGCGTTCAGTTTGTCGATATTCGTGATGCGGGTGATCCGGTAGAAATTGCTAAACGTTATGATGAAGAAGGGGCGGATGAAATCACCTTTCTTGATATCACTGCCAGTTCTGATAACCGAGAGACCATGATCCATGTGGTAGAGGAAGTGGCTGGTCAGGTATTTATTCCGTTAACCGTTGGTGGTGGTATTCGCACGGTGGATGATATTCGGCGCATGTTAAATGCCGGCGCGGATAAAGTGGGTATTAATACTGCGGCAGTTTTTAATCCTGAATTCGTTCGTGAAGCGGCCGAAAAATTTGGTTCGCAGTGTATTGTGGTTGCCATTGATGCCAAGTGTGTGAGTGCAGAGGGTGAGCCCAAACGTTGGGAAATTTTCACTCATGGTGGCCGTAAGCCTACAGGTATTGATGCCATCGATTGGGCGAAAAAAATGGTGGATTACGGCGCGGGCGAAATTCTATTGACCAGCATGGATCGAGACGGCACCAGGGTCGGTTTTGATCTTGAATTAACACGCGCGGTGAGCGAAGCGGTGAGTGTGCCGGTAATTGCTTCCGGTGGCGTGGGTGAATTGAAGCATCTTGCTGAAGGTGTAACCGAAGGTAAGGCCGATGCTGTTTTGGCGGCGAGTATTTTTCACTTTGGTGAATTTACTATCGAAGAAGCCAAACGTGCCATGGCAGCGAAGGGTGTAGAGGTGCGTTTGTGAGTGATGAAATCGCATGGCTGAATGAGATCAAATGGGACGCCGATGGATTGGTGCCAGCTATTGCCCAGGATGCGGCATCAGGCAAAGTGTTAATGATGGCGTGGATGAATCGTGAAGCTCTGCAGCTGACTGTAAACGAAGGCCGCGCCATTTATTGGTCGCGTTCTCGCCAGAAGTTATGGCGTAAGGGTGAAGAGTCCGGTCATGTGCAAAATCTCAAAGACCTGCGTCTCGATTGTGATGCTGACGTGGTATTGTTGTCAGTAGAACAGGTGGGCGGCATATCCTGCCATACAGGTAGAGAGCGTTGTTTTTATCGTCGATACCAAAATGGACAATGGGTTGAGACAGAGCCCGTTATAAGAGATCCGAACGACATTTATAAATGAGCAGTATAAGTAAATCTGTGAATTAAAGAATGAGTGATGTTTTGACACAACTAGCGGAAGTACTGGAGTCACGCAAAGGCGCGTCACCAGATTCTTCCTATGTGGCCAGTTTATACGATAAGGGGCTGGATGCGATCCTTAAAAAAATCGGTGAAGAAGCCACTGAAACTGTAATGGCTGCCAAAGATGGCGATGCGGAAAAGATTATTTATGAAACAGCAGACCTGTGGTTTCATACTTTGGTGATGCTGGCCGATCAGGGCCTGGGTCCGCAACAGGTGCTGGATGAGCTGCAGCGGCGTTTTGGCCTGTCGGGGCTGGAAGAGAAGGCCAGTAGAAAATCGTGAGTGATTGTCTATTTTGCAAAATTTTGGCTGGTGAGATACCGTCGGACAAAGTCTATGAAGACGATAAGGTCTATGTATTTAAAGACATTTATCCCAAGGCGGACATTCATTTATTAATGATTCCGCGTGAACATGTCGATAGTTTGAATGAAATAGATGAATCGTTTGATGAGGTGATGGCGCATATGATGCGTTTGTTGCCGAAATTGGCAAAAGATCAGGGTCTCAATGATGGTTTTCGCACTATTATTAATACGGGGCCCGCTGGTGGACAGGAAGTGTTTCACTTACACCTACATTTGATGGGTGGAGATCATTTGCCTGGGTTTAGGTAATTTTTTATACAGTTAGTTAATTGAAATTGTTTATAGTTGTTTTCACCGTTAGTTAGACAACAGCGTGAATTTGGAGATTAAAAATGGGAATTAGTATTTGGCAGTTAGTTATTATTCTGGTCATCGTGCTTGTATTGTTTGGCGCAAAGCGTCTTCGCAATGTTGGTGGCGATCTGGGTTCTGCTGTGAAAGGATTTAAATCGGCAATGGGCGATGAAGAAACTAAAAAAGATGATTCATCCCTTCTGAAAAAAGAAGAGAGTGACGTGATCGAAGGTGAAGTAACTTCCAAGACCACCAACAAATCAACTTCAAAGGATTAAATGTTGTTTAAGGTGTAGCGGCAAAGATAGTATCCACATTGATATGTTAATTGTTGATAGAGGCATAACGCTATGCCTGGTTACAACGCCCTCTCATTATTAGATCCACTACCATTCTTTTATCACGACCTTTTATCATGACTCTTAATCACAAGAATGACCAAACATGTTTGATATAGGATTCTGGGAGTTGAGTTTAATTGGCGTTGTGGCCTTGTTGGTTATAGGGCCAGAGCGGTTGCCCGGTGTTGCGCGCACTGCAGGTAAATGGGTTGGCAGTGCCAGGCGATTTGTGAGCAGTGTTAAGAATGATATTAATGCTGAAGTCGGCAAAGCCGATGAACTCAAACGCTTGTTGGAAGAACAGACCAACCTCCAGTCTGTGCATGAAATTCTGGAAACTAAAACTTCTGACGAAGATAGCCGTAAACCCGTACCGCGTGCAAAATCTGACTACCTTGTGAAAGCAGTGTCAGACGAAAGCGCTAACAAACCTTCTGGCGAAACTGTTAGCGATATTTCTAGTGATGCTGCTAGCGACAACACGCAAGAACATAATGCTGAACAAAAGCATGACTGAGCCCAAAGAATTCCCGCCAATTAGTGAACAACCCTTCGTGCAGCATTTGATTGAGTTGCGTGATCGGCTGTTGCGGGTAGTTCTCGCGGTAGTGTTAATATTTTTAGCTTTGTTTGCATTTGCAAATGATCTTTATACTTTTCTGGCGGAACCCCTGTTACGCCATATGCCGGAAGGTACCAGCATGATTGCCACTGAGGTGGCTTCACCCTTTTTAACTCCCTTTAAGTTAACCCTCGTGTTATCTGTTTTTGTCACCGTGCCGTTTATTTTGTACCAGGCATGGGGCTTTATAGCGCCAGGCTTGTATCAGCGCGAACAACGTCTGGTATTTCCTCTGCTATTTTCCAGCACCTTGTTGTTTTATGCGGGTATGTCCTTTGCGTACTTTGTGGTATTCCCGTTGGTGTTTGGTTTTCTCACCGGTGTCGCACCTGAAGGTGTTGCGGTGATGACGGACATCAGCCGTTATCTTGATTTTGTGTTGAAAATGTTTTTTGCATTTGGGCTTGCGTTTGAGGTGCCGATCGCCACTATCCTTGTGGTGTGGAGTGGTATGGCAACGGCAGAAGACCTGGCAAAAAAGCGCCCTTATATAATTGTTGGCGCTTTTGTATTCGGCATGTTGCTGACGCCACCCGATGTGATATCTCAAACTTTGCTTGCGTTTCCAATGTGGATATTGTTTGAATTAGGATTGATTTTTTCACGTTGGTACACAAAAGACAGAACCTCAGAAGAAGTATCAGAAAAGACATCAGAGGAAGATGACACAGAAAAAAATGTTGCTGCGGGTGCCAGTATGGCAACAGCAGCTGCAGGAAACGGGGGCCGAGTTGAGCCTTCATTTTCAGATGCTCATGAGTCCGCGGAGGATGGCGAGCATGAAACAGACAGGATGGAATCCATTGATGACAATGCTTATGGTGATTTAAATGGCGACGATGATAATTCCAACGAAAGCGGTCATCAGGAATTTGAACCCCTAACCGAGGCTGAAATGGATGCCGAGCTGGATCGTATTGAAGCTGAAGAAGCGCAAGAAGACGATGCAGAACAGGATGCCTCTGAACCAGTGCCGGATTCCACATCAAAAGACGACAAAACGAAATAGTTACTCACACAAAATATCCCACACAAAATATGGGTTAACAGCTTGCATACACAGTCAGTTATAATCAGTTGTCAGCAGTCATAAATAATTGAGGAATCGCCGCATGGCAAGGTTAGTACAGTGTGTAGTGTTGAAAGCAGAGGCAGAAGGTCTTGATATCGTTCCTCACCCGGGTGAGCTGGGACAGCGTATTTATGAGAATGTCTCAAAAGAAGGCTGGCAACAATGGCTGGAACGCCTGACCATGATAATCAATGAAAACGGTCTTAGCACTGCTGATGCTGCAAGCGTGGAAGTGATTGAAAAACACATGCTGGGCTTCTTGTTTAAGGAAGGTGAGATGGGCGACCTGCCTGAAGGCTTTAAACCACCAGGTGCAAAAAAATAAGATTTTTCGTTTGTGTTAAGTGTCCCGAGCTTAGTTCAGGCGCTGGTTAGCTTCCAAACCGGAGCGGTTACAAACCTCAAGCAGGCATGAGCTTTACGTAGCGCATTTTCAACACTCTTCGGATCAGGTCCCTGAGCAAAAATAAACCCCAAATAGGCCGCACCTTCTGGCAGGGGAATAAGTTCGTAACCATCACGTACACTAATTTCTACATCTAAAATATGCGTTACACGTCTCGCAGCGCCAAGCCCCTCTACCCGACGTAAAATTCCTGCTTCAGGTATCGGGATCATTAATACTCCGGCCGCTTTATCGTTAACATTAGTTGATAAATGTTGTCCTGTTGCCTGAGCAATGACCAACTCCTCCAGTCCGTACCCGGTGCCTTGCCGAAGTAATTGTGCGCACTGACCCCCAATGGTTCGTGCAGCAATTTCTAAAATCCAGGCTTCGCCATCGTGTAATCTGAGTTCGGCATGCACGGGCCCGTTTACTAAGCCATAAGCAGTGCAGGCATCGGTTACGCGTTGAGCGATGAGTTCTTGTTGGTGTTTGGGTAAACGTGAAGGAGTAATGTAATAGGTCTCTTCGAAATAGGGGCCTTCCAACGGGTCGGGTTTATCAAACAGGGCAAGTATTTGCAATTGTCCATTGTTGAGCATTGCCTCCACGGCAACTTCAGCTCCAGGTATGTAGCTTTCTATTAGCAGGTAACGTTGAGATTCTTCATCAACAATATCCCAAACAATTTTTTGAATACGTTTGCAGGCGGCAACACAAGCCTCTGCATCATCGACGCGAATTACACCGCGACTGCCAGAAAGGCTTAATGGTTTGATGACGCAGGGGTAATTAATATTAGAACACTGTTTGGTGATATCAGCAGATAAATCAATACGTAGGTATTCCGGAACCGGTACGCCGTGTTGTTGCAGGCAGGCGCGGGCTAGATCTTTACGGTGGGTTAACTGTATGGCTTCTGGCGAATTATGAGGTAATTTTAAAGCCCTGGCCGCATATGACGCGAGAGAAACGGCGCTATCGTCAGTGGCAATGATGCCAGTAAAAGGTTTTTCCTGATGAGCCTTTAATATTGGCTCAAGCGCCAGTTCTAAATTATTGTTAGAAATATCAAGATTAATGCGTAGCCCTCCAGCCACTTCACCAACTAGTGAGTGCTCGCTGGTAGAGGCAACCGTTATTTCGACCCCCAATTTTTGGGCAGCGGATATGTAAGGAGCAATTCGATACGAGCTGTGAGGTGCGATCAGCAACAGACGTTGCTGATCACGTTTAGAGTTTGGCATTTATGCCGGGGTTACGGAAAATTGTGTGGTTAAGCGCAACCGCCACCTGCAGAACCACAGGCACCGCAAGTGCCAGATCCACCAGTAGCAGCAAAGGCATTTTTAAAGACAAAGCTTGCGCCCATACCCTGTTGTACAAAGTCGATTTCCACGCCAGAGAGAAAGCTTAGAGCAACGGCATCAACATAAAGGGTGAGGCCATCTTGCTCGAGAATGCTGTCGTGCGCCAGAGGGGCTTCGGAAAACGTCATCCCATAAGTCATGCCGCCACAACCTCCGCCGGAAACAAAAATACGCACGCCATTAATTTCTTCTTCAGAATTTAACAGTTCCACTAGTTTCTCGTGGGCAGCAGGCATGACTTTAATTTCATCGACTATCGTGGTGTTGAATTCAGGTAAGGCACTCATGTTCTGGCTCCGATAACTAACATTAATAACAATTGTTTGTAGTTTAGCACCCCTTTAGGGTAAGTAATACGTGGTAAATAAAGGGTATTTGTTGGTTTTGAGGTCCTGAATTACCATAAGTTCCCGTCAGATATGTAAGCAATAGTAGAGTTGGCGTAACAAAATCTGAGTCAGGTAATCTATGGGCTATTATCTGACGTGAAAAGGAGACCTTCCGTTGTGCTGAAAACCATAATTGCCCTGTTTATTATAGGACTTCTACCCCCGCAACTTTTTGCGGGTAACCAATTGAGTGGCCATGATTCACCATACCTCGCTATGCATGGTGATGACCCGGTGGACTGGCAATCGTGGACCGCTGATGTTTTAGCTCGCGCCAAAAAAGAAAATAAACTGGTGTTTGTCTCTATTGGGTATTTCTCATGTCATTGGTGCCATGTGATGCAGCGCGAGAGTTATAGCGATAAAAAAATTGCAAAACAGCTTAATGATCATTTCATATCAGTGAAGGTTGATCGGGAATTAAATCCGGCTTTGGATGCATATCTCATCGATTTTGTGACCCGAACGCGAGGCTCTGCTGGTTGGCCTCTGAATGTATTTTTGACACCAGAAGGACATCCGCTGGTGGGTATGACGTATTTGCCAGCGCAACAATTTATGATTTTACTGCAAGAATTACAAAGCAAATGGCAACAATCTCCTGCTTATTATAAACAGGCGGCCGCGCGTGCAGCAGCGGACATGGCAGGGCTGGCAGCAAAGCCGGAATTGCTTATTAGTAAAAAAGAAGCTGAACGGTACGAGGCTATTATGGTGAGTCAGGCTTTGCGCCTTACAGATGAAATGTCAGGAGGTTTTGGTCAGCAAACAAAATTTCCTATGGTGCCTCAGCTGGATAGTTTACTTAGTGCATTTCAGAGAAAGCCCAATGCTCGCCTGGAAAAATTATTAGTGACTACTTTGGACAGTATAGCGTCCCAGGGAATGCGTGATCACCTTGGTGGTGGATTTTATCGTTACACGGTTGATCCTGGGTGGCAGACCCCCCATTTTGAAAAAATGCTTTACGATAACGCCTTGTTGGCGCACTTATATTTGCGAGCATCAAAAATATTCAATCGGTCTGACTATGAGCTGGTTGCGCGTGAGACGCTTGATTTTATGATAGCTGAAATGGTGGGTACTTCTGGAGCAATGGTTGCAAGTTTTTCGGCAGTAGACGATGCCAATGTAGAAGGTGGCTATTATCTCTGGGAAAATGAAACATTATCAAAAATACTCAATACCAAAGAATTGCTTTTATTAAAGCACATGTGGGGATTAGATGGACATAGTGATTTTGAGGCGGGTCATTTGCCACGATTACAGGCAACTTTATATGAATCAGCGAACAGTCTTAAATTTAATAATAGTGAAGCACAAAAATTATTTTCATCAGCACGTAAAAAATTATTGAAAGTTCGGGGGCTTCGAAAATTGCCTGTTGATGGAAAGCACCTTGCTGCATGGAATGGCCTTGCGCTGGTGGCGCTGGTTGAAGGTGCAAAATTAGAAAATGGTGAGAAATATAAAATTGCAGCGAAAAATATTCGTGATTATTTCGTGAACATTTTGTGGGATGGTAAACGTCTGTGGCGAGCCAAAGGCAGGTCTGGAGAGCTGGGGCAGGCTGGGCTTGAGGATTATGCCTTTGGAGCGCAAGGTTTGCTGGCCTGGGCGATGTTTATGAAACACACACCAGCTGATAATGACTACGTTCTGGCAAAACGCTGGGTAGATGATGCATGGAAACGTTTCCATGATAAAACAGGTTGGCGTCTTTCGGATCAAACGCTGCTGCCGACGGGGTATGGCGTGCCTATTATGGATGAAAGCCCTTTACCATCCCCTTCTAGCGTATTGCTTCGCGTGTCTAATGAGCTGGCAACACAGTCCGATGACAAAGCTCTTAAAGAAAAGGTTAGGGATGGCATGAAAGCAGGGCATTCTCAACTCAATCGGGCAGCATTTGACTATCCAACACAAGTTTCCGTGATAGCAGATTATTTTTCGGGGAAATAAGTTGAGATTTTTATTTTAGATAATTTTAAAGAGTAACTAAATATGAGAAAAATATGGGTATTTTTAATAATGGCAGGGCTTTTGGGTATAGCTTCGAACGCTACCGCTGATAAAGCCGTGTTTGCCGGCGGCTGCTTCTGGTGTATGGAATCAGATTTCGAAAAGCTGAAAGGTGTAACCAATGTAGTGTCAGGCTTTACGGGTGGCAGTTTAAAAAATCCGACTTACCGGGGTAATCACAAGGGACACTATGAAGCCATTGAGGTTACCTATGATCCTGAAAAGATAAGTTACGAAGGCCTTCTGGATCACTACTGGGTTAATGTTGATCCCTTTGACGCAAGAGGCCAATTTTGCGACAAGGGCTTTAGTTATTTAAGCGCCATATTTGTGGCAAATAAAAATGAAAAGAAACTGGCTGATATATCTCGTAAGAAAGTGGTTGAACAATTCCCAGGTAAAAAGGTTGTTACCCCGGTATTAAGTGCATCTACGTTTTATCCGATAAAGGGCAAAGAGAGTTATCATCAGAATTATGCCGAAAATAATCCGGTTCGTTACAATTACTATCGCTGGAATTGTGGGCGCGACCAACGTTTAAAGGCGATTTGGGGCGATAAAGCTACGCATTGATCCAGAGTGAATGACCGCTTTGCAGCGA
>JAUWVK010000113.1 GCA_030617485.1 Gammaproteobacteria bacterium | reverse complement strand
GGGAACAAGTGTTTCCATCATGACGCGTAACCGCCCTGGCACACTCAGCAGATTGGATGTAAGAAACGCAGGCGGTGTCGCAGGTAATTCATGAAGATGATTTTCTGAAAAAACAAAACGATGGCGCGAGGCATCAAAACTAGTCACAGGAGAAAGACCCAAGGCCTGACTCAATAATAATGTTTTTGGTTTGTTATCAAGAAAAGCGTTAACACCACTTTCGCATAAAAAACCTTCTTCTGATTTGTCGGACCAAACCTTACCACCGACGCGATCTGATGCTTCTAAGATAAGAAGTTCTATATCAGGTTGTTTTTCCAGCAAGGCATAGGCCGTACTAAGGCCTGAAATACCCGCCCCAACAATTACGGTTTTCATTGTTTGTTATTGACTATTTTTTGCCGATTAATTTTTAATTATTAATAAAAAGTATCGTGGGTAATATTTTTAAACCAGGAATAGGCATACGTGGCTTCGCGCTTGCGCATTGCATCACTGGCATCTTTTGGCGTCAGTCCGCCAGCCCCCTTCACCTTTTCGATCTTACCCTTTGCGCCGAGACGATACACCATGGCAACAGAAATACCGTCATCCGGAGTAATCAGGCTATAGCAGGTATTCACAAATGACGGCACAGGTGCTGGATCATTATTGAATTTCGCCACCACCGCTGCAGCGCAGACTTTTGCCTGTGAATTGGCTGCATAACCTGATTTGGGCATGGGTGCAGCAATAGTTGCATCACCGATAACGTAGATATCTTTGTGCCGGCTAGACTCAAAGCTGACATGATTCACCGGACACCAACCATTATCTTCATCGACCAGATCGGCTATAAAAGCGATACTGCCTGCTTTTTGTGGCGGGATTACATTAATGACATCACCTTTATATTTTGACGTGGCGAAGGCGTACATTTGTTTGGCCTTCACTCGCGTTACTTCACCGCCTTCTTTTTCACCAATCCATTCAATCATGCTATTAGTGCTTTTATATCCAAAATAGCGCTTCCACCCCGCCGTAAACAAACCCATTTTGGAGAACTTGGGCTTGGGGTCCAGAATCAAAATCTTGGATTTGGGTTTATGGTTCTGCAGGTACCAGGCGATCTGGCTGGCCCGTTCATATGGTCCTGGTGGGCAGCGAAACGGATTTTGCGGGGCGGCAATGATTACCGTGCCACCGTCATGCATGGCATGGATTTGATCCCTCAACAATGCCGTCTGTGGGCCAGCCTGCCAGGCATGAGGCAGTGTTTCGGCAACCTTGGGGCTGTATCCCTCAATGGCGTCCCAGCGGAAATCTATTCCAGGCGCTACAACGCAGGCATCATAGCTAAGGGATTTACCGCCCCTGGTAACTACTTTTTTGGCGATGGGATCTACGTTAACAGCAAGATCGTGAATGACCTGAATACCGTGATTTCGCAAACCATCATAACCAAATTGAATGGTGCTGATATCTCGCCCGCCACCTATAACCTCATTACTCATAAAACAGGTGAAATACGTTTTCTTGGGTTCAATAAGCGTTACCTCGATGGAGGCATCCATTAATCGTAGATATTTGGCACAAGTGGATCCACCCACCCCTCCACCCACAATAACGACCTTTTTGCCTGCACCAAAACTTAGCATGGGAAAACCCAGAGCCGCGCCTGCCAGGGCAGTGCCGGTAAGCGTAAGAAAATGCCTTCGATTAATTTTTGTCATAACCGCATCCTCCTTCTCAAACACAACTGCTTTGCCTCGCGTCATTGCTGACTAGCGTAAAAATGAACCAGGTCATCAATACCTGCCTGTCCATGCGCTTTATCCAGTTTGTTCATACGTTTTTTCATCTTTTTTTCCATGGGGCGCTTACCGCTGGTGAAGTCTTCCATTGTAAAACGCAGATACGGTTCCCATTGCCCAGCTAAAATTCCGGCATCGTCTTCGGCTGAACGGCCACCTTCTTCGTGGCATTTATCGCAATATTTCTTGTGCAGTTTTTTGCCACGCCGGGCTGCATTACCATCATGTTCCTGAGGAAGACGAACAAAGGATTGTTTAGAAAAATAACCCGCCATTAATTCAATCTCTTTTTCGTTATACCCTTTGGCGATGCGGGTCATGATAGTCGAGGGTCTCTCACCCGACTGGTAGGCCTCCATCGTTTCAATGAAATAGTCATAGGAAATACCGGCGATGGTGGGACTGGCCGGACCAACACTGGATCCTCTGGTACCGTGACAACCAGCGCAGGTATTGGCCAGCATAATAGCACTGGGTGTGCCAGCACTAGCATCAGCGTAAACACTGGAAAGGGCGCTAGAAAATACAATCAAACCAAATACAACAATTAATATCACAAGCAAATGCTTGGTATTCATGAAGCCTCCTTCACGTGTTTTTACACGTCATCAGGCTACTCTGGTTTTAAACTACAGGTTAATCCGGTTCTAATGGCTCCTCGTGTGCAATACCTGCATGGCAATCAATACAGGTTTTTCCTTTCTCAAATGCTGTACTATGTTTTTTACTGGCCCGTTTTCCCTGTTGCTCATAGTCCATACTCGAGTACTTATGGCAACTACGACATTCGCGTGAATCGTTAGCTCGCATTTTTTCCCATACTGTGTTGGCCAAATCCCAACGACGTGCCTGAAATTTCTCTGGCGTATCGATGGTGCCCATCAGCTCATACACCACGTCCTTGACGGCCACCACCTTGGCAAAGAATTTTGGACCAAGGGACTTGGGTACATGACAATCGGCACAGCCCGCTTGTACACCCGAGGCATTTTTGTAATGCAATGTTTCCTTGTACTCTTTGTAATTGATCTGCATTGAATGACAGGAAACACAAAATTCTGTGTCATTGGTATAGTCGAAAAAACTATTCAAGCCGGCGAATGATATTCCTCCGAAAAAAAACACCATGAGACCAATACAGACTATTTTTTTTGATGGGCAGTGCAGCATCTCCTCCCCTCGGTAAAACATGGGAAAAGTCTGTAAAAAACGACAAAAAACCGTGTGCGAAAGATCGACAAAAATTCGCGGATATTCGTATTGCTAAATTATTTGTCTACCCGTTAAGCATAGGAAATGGTTTAGTGTTTTACCAGAATTAACGCCTTTTAATGAACAAAATTTAAGCTTACGGAATAAATAAAATAAATTTTTATTCTCTCACTACAATTTATTTGGTTGTGCAAATAACAAAGCCTAGCTACACAATAAAACATTAAAGGGCGACTTTTGTCGCCCTTTAACATATTGCTGATTGTTAATTACTGGAACATGTCAGCAACGGTGCTATCGTACCAGCCTTGAGCATAGACAGCCTCCATACTACGGAAGGTGCTGTCTACCACCTTGGGACTACCACCACCCGCACCTTTCACAGGAGTGATGCCTTTCTTGGTGAGACGATAAACGGCCGCAACAGATATGCCATAGTCAGGGCCAACCAGGCTGTAGCAGGTGTTGACGTAGGATGGCTCGGGCATATTAAGGCCACCCAGTTCTGCAACCACGGCTGCTGCACAAACCTTACCTTCACTAGCAGCAGCATAACCCGACTTGGGCATTTTGCCGGCTATGGCAGAGTCACCGATGATATGGATATCTTTGTGTTTCCTGGACTCAAAGGTCGTTTGATTGATCGGGCACCAACCACTCTTGTCAGCTAACCCGGTACGTTGAGCAATGGTACCGGCACGCTGAGGTGGGATAACGTTAATGACATCACCCGGATAGGTAAAGCCATTATTATTTTCCACCTCCATGGCTTTGGTATCCACCCTTGTAACCGTACCACCAGCCGACTTGGACACCCACTCAATCATGCCCGGATACAAGGCATCCCAACCACCGGTGAACAGAGCTTGTTTGGAAAACTTGTCCTTGCGATCCAGAATAATGACCTTAGATTTAGGTTTGTGTTTTTTGAGATAGTTCGCAACAAGACTGGCACGCTCGTAGGGGCCGGGCGGACAACGAAAAGGATTGGCAGGCGCTGCAATGATTACCGTACCACCATCTCTCATGGCCTCAATTTTTGCGCGTAACAAGGTGGTTTGCGGTCCAGCCTTCCATGCGTGCGGCATAACCTCACTGGCAGCCTGATCGTAACCTTCAATCTTATTCCACATGAGCTCAATACCCGGTGACATAATCAGTTTGTCATAGTCAAGTTTTGTGCCCCCCCTTAACCTCACCACTTTTTTGGCAGGATTCACCTCTTCAGCTATGTCATGGATCACATTCACACCATGACGATTGCGCAAATTGCCATAACCATGAGTTATGTCCTCAATTTTTTTCAAACCACCAATGACAGTGTTGCTAAAAGGGCATGTTGTATAGCGCTTGTTTTGCTCTATCAGGGTAACTTCAATGCCTGGAGCCATCTTGCGAATGTATTTCGCGCATGTGGCACCGCCATAACCACCGCCAATGACAACCACTTTGGCAGCAGAACGTCCCATTTTTGCAAGAGCACCCAGAGGCCAACCCATCGCACTGAAAACAGAGGCAGCGCCAGCCCACTTCATAAAATCTCTACGTGAATAATTATTCATGGCTGTGTTCTCCCTAGTTTTTTGTTGGCTTATTGCAATACGTGCCGAAGTAACCAGCGATAAGTTGAATTTCCTGGTCGGTGTAGCCTTTAACATGACGACCCATCACCGTGGAAAAACGCTTACCACTACGATATTCCTTCAGGGCCTTTTCAATGGTATCGGCAGACTTGCAGCCGATGCTGGGGATTGAACCTGGACTAATGCCATCGGTACCATGACAGCCCGCACAGGTATAACTCAACATAGAAGCCCGGCTTATTTCATCAGCTGAAACAGATGTGGGTAATAACATAATACCGAGAATACCCATGGGTGCGATGAACCTAATGACTATAGATCTACGCATGTTTTCCTCCTTTTTTGGTTATTATGCGGAATACTGTAAATTTGTTACTTGATTTCTCCTTGTGATATTCCAAAACAGCTATCCATAACCGACGCTGGACGCAGGCTTGATAAACTAGCCTGTTGGTCAGATTTAAAAACTGAAAAAGTCGATGGGCTGCGTATTTAACCCATACCTACAGGATAGGTAACAAATCGACATTTCGCCATGTAATAAACAAAGGTAATAAATGACAAAATTGATCTGTTATTAAATAACGCTCACCGGAAAAGATTGGTGATTCTCTTGTGAAAAAGCCTGAATGCGGCACCAGGAATAAGGCAGGCTTTTCCCCACCGCAATAAACTTTATTTGTCTAGACTGGCCGTTAACAGGTAGTATGAAAATATTAGGTTATACTAATAGCTAGCCAAATTTGAAAAAATAACAAAGAGAGCTACGTCATTTCTAACGTTGAAAAAAACCTGTGCAACCATAATTCCGATAATTTTAGTCAGGATTTGCCTGGCCAG
>JAUWVK010000104.1 GCA_030617485.1 Gammaproteobacteria bacterium | reverse complement strand
TCCATGTAGACCAGGGATTACATGTGGCCTGTAAGATTGGCTACTGTATTTTTCTCCTGAGTATTTAATACCTCAGCATTTAATAAGAAAGCCCAGCCCTTATTTTTCTTCGCTCATGTGTTTGTTCTTCAAATCCACATAATGCTGTGCTGAATAATCAATCCACTTTTTTTCATCGTCGGTTAATGGCCGCACTTTGCGTACCGGGCTGCCCAGCCATAAGTACCCCCCTTCCAGCACCTTACCTGGCGACACCAGGCTGCCAGCGCCCAGCAAAACGTAAGGCTCTAGTTTGGCGCCATCCATTACCGTGGATCCCATGCCCACCAGGCAATTATCACCCACTTCACAACCATGCAGAATGACACGATGACCTACGGTGACGTTGTCCCCCACCAGTAATGCGTAACCATCCGGAATATCCGTATGAGGATGGGTAACGTGCATTACGCTGTTGTCCTGGATATTGGTTCGTTTACCAATGCGGATCTTGTTTACATCGCCACGCAGCACCGTCAACGGCCAGATCGAACTATCTTCACCAAGATGCACATCACCCACCACCAACGCAGTGTCATCAACAAACACATTGTCGCCTAGCCTGGGCGATAAGCCCTGAAAGGTTCTGATTTTCATTTTACTTCCCTTAACTTTCGTTACTTTCATTTAGTCACGATTTTGTGTCGCACTTAACGAAGAGTGACTAACTCTTCTGCACTGGTAGGGTGAATCGCCACCGTATTGTCAAAATCAGCCTTGGTTGCGCCCATCTTCACCGCAACCGCAAAACCCTGCAACATCTCATCTGCACCCTGACCAATAATGTGCACGCCCACGACTTTCTCCTGCGCACCTATGCATACCAGTTTCATCGCCGTGGCAGGTTGATGTTTGGTAAACGCATGTGCCATGGCCGTAAAACGTGTTTGATATACTTTCACCGCATCACCATGTTCTTTGCGAGCCTGTTCTTCAGTTAGCCCCAGGGTGCCTATAGGCGGGTGACTGAACATTACGGTAGGAATGTTTTCATAATCTAGCTTTCGATCACTTTGCCTGTTAAACAAACGATCACTTAAACGACGTGCAGCCGCAATCGCCACCGGCGTTAACGGTGCCTTGCCCGTCACATCGCCGAGCGCATAAATACCCGGTACATTGGTATTTTCAAATTCATCGGAAGGGATAAAACCCCGTTCATCCACATTCACACCCGCTGCAGCAAGATTCAAATCTGCTGTATTGGGCGTGCGTCCGATCGCCCATATCAGCGCATTGATTTCAGTAAGTTGCTGACCATTGTTAAAATTAAGCGTCAAACACCCATCAGCGGTTTTTTCCACAGCAGTACAGGAAACTTTGGGAATAATATTCACCCCGTCGTTAATCATTTCTTCCATCAACGTATCACGCAACATGGCATCAAAGCTGGAAAGAAAATGTTCTCGACGTAATAACAAACTCACATCGCTACCCAAAGCATTCAACACACCTGCCAGTTCCACCGCAATATAACCAGCACCCACCACGGCAACCCGTTTGGGTTGTTCCGTGAGCGCAAAAAAACCATCCGACGTAATACCCAACTCGGCACCGGGTGTATCCGGTACTGCCGGTACACCACCAGGCGCAATCACAATGTGATCAGCTGTGTACAGCTCACCATTCACTTCCAAAGTTTTCGCATCCACAAAGCGCGCGTGGCCCATAATGCTATCGATGTTGGAGTCGGTCAGATAATTCCCGTACCAGTCAGTTATGCCTTTTATGTAATTTTCCCTGGCAGCCACCAGCGCAGCCCAATCAAAGCCTTTAACCTCCACATCAAACCCATAACTGGACGCATTATGGAGTGTTTGCGCCACATCAGCCCCGTACCACATGACCTTTTTGGGCACACACCCCACATTCACGCAAGTACCTCCCATTTTTGCCACTTCCACTACCGCGCATTTGGCACCGTACTGGGCAGCTCGCTCCGCTGCAGACAGGCCACCGCTACCGCCGCCAATGGCAATAAGATCGTAATGTTTACTCATGTTGCTTCCTTTAAAATCACTCAGAGTTAAACCCTAAAAACTGTTGAAAATCCCTCTGGAGGTACAAGACAAGGCAAAAAATGGCGAAAAAGCGGAGCTTACATTTAAGTAAGTGAGCATTTTGAGTCATTTTTTTCTCGATACCCCTTGTGGGTGAACGCAGTATCGTGCCACCAGAAACCTTTTCAACCCATCCACTGCAAAGGTGGCTCATCCATGATGGCCAACTGCTCTCTAAGAGACAAAATCTGTTCTTCCCAATAGCGAGGCTCGGCAAACCAGGGGAAATGCATCGGAAAAGTAGGATCATTCCAACGCCGCGCCAGCCATGCAGAATAGTGAATCATGCGCAGGCAGCGCAAGGGTTCGATTAAATGCAGCTCTCTGGGATTAAAGTCCATAAACTCCGTATACCCGGATAAAACTTCATCGAGCTGCAGGGTCATTTGCTTACGATCCCCCGACAACAACATCCACAAATCCTGCACGGCGGGCCCCATACGGGCATCATCAAAATCCACGAAATGTGGGCCATCATCAGTCCACAAAATATTACCGGGATGGCAATCACCGTGCAGACGGATGTTCTTTATCGTTCCCTCGCTCTGACCACTATTGGCGCTGGCACGTTCAAAACCTGCCTCTACCCGCTTCAGAACATCTTCCACCAACGTTGAATAAGCCACCTTCAAATCATCAGGGATAAAATTGGTCGACATCAGATATCGATACGAATCCCAGCCAAAGGTTTCAACATTAAGTTCGGGGCGAAACTCAAACGGTTTTGCGACACCCAAAGCGTGAATACGCGCAATAAAACGCCCCATCCAGGCAAGGCCATCCATATCTTCCAGGTCCGGTGTTCGGCCACCCCGGCGAGGATAAAGTGCAAACCGGAAACCACCGAATTCAAACAGACTTTTATTCGTCTCATCCCGCAACGGAGCCACCACGGGGATCTCTATCTCTGCCAGCGCCGCAGTGAAATCATGTTCCTCCTGTATGGCTTCATCCGACCAACGCTCTGGCCGATAAAACTTCACCACCAACGCCTCACTGTCGTCCATGCCCACTTGATAAACACGGTTTTCATAACTGTTTAATGCCAGTTGGCGGCCATCGGTGCGGCCACTACTAAAATTTTTAATAGTGGGGGCAATACTGTCCACTGCGTTGAGCACCGCATCGGGTGTTAATGCATCGTATGGATGCGAATTTTGTTCAATAGGGTCAGTCACAACGCGCCTAAATTGGTGGTCCAGTTAGCTTGCAAGGGATTAGATAGGGTAACATCATTGGCACAATATAATTTACACACTAACAATCCAAATACTACTGCGACGACAAACTCTTATGACAAATCCATTACTAAAAATCATTGATTTACCACTATTCTCGGCTATCAAACCCGAACATATAGAGCCCGCTATAGATCAAATCCTGGCGGATAATCGAGCAGCTATTGCCTATTTACTCAAAAGCCCGGAGCAAAAAACCTGGGACAATCTGATCACCCCAATGGAAGACCTGGAAGATCGACTCTCGCGCGCATGGTCACCGGTGAGTCACATGAATTCGGTACTCAACAGTGACGAGTTACGTGACGCCTACAATGCCTGTTTACCAAAACTCAGTCAGTACGCAACCGAGCTAGGACAAAACGAAACGCTCTACGCGGCTTTTACACACATTTCAAAAACTGAAAAACTCAACACCTCACAACAAAAAGCCATCGACAATGCCTTGCGTGATTTTCGTCTTTCTGGTGTTGGTCTGTCCGACGATCAAAAAACCCGTTTTATGGAAGTTAAACAGGAACTTTCCACCTTCACGGCCAACTTTTCACAAAATGTGCTGGATGCCACTCAGGCATGGAGCAACCATATCACCAACAAAAGTGACTTAGACGGTCTGCCAGATTCGGCGATCTCCATGGCCAAACAAAAAGCTGAACAAGAAGAGCTGGATGGCTACTTGCTCACGCTGGATTTCCCATCCTACTTTGCCGTTATGAGTTATGCCGATGACCGCGCCCTGCGTGAAGAAACCTATCAGGCCTTTGCCACTCGCGCATCGGATCAGGGTCCTAATGCTGGCGAATGGAATAACAGTGAACTCATGGAGCAGATTCTTGGCCTGCGTCACGAACAAGCACAAATTCTTGGCTTTGAAAGTTATGCGCAACATTCCTTAGCCACCAAAATGGCGCCCAGCACGGAAAAAGTAATGGGGTTCCTGCAAAATCTAGCTGACCACTCTCTGGGCATGGCGAAGGAAGAGCTGGATGAACTGGCTTCCTTTGCACGCGAGCACTATGACATCGCCGAAATCGAACCCTGGGACATCACTTACTGTTCAGAAAAGCTGCGCGAGTTTCGTTACGCTATAAGCCAGGAAGACCTCAAACCTTATTTTCCCGAGCCACATGTAGTCGATGGTTTATTTGGCGTGGTGAACAAACTCTACGGACTCGACATTAAGGAGCTGTCCGGTATTGATACCTGGCACGAGAATGTGCGCGTATTTGAAATTTTTGATCGTGATGGTAATGCTCGTGGTCGTTTTTATCTCGATCTTTACGCCCGACAAAACAAACGTGGCGGCGCATGGATGGATGAATGTATTTCACGCCGGGAAACTGCCGAAGGAATTCAATACCCGGTCGCATACCTGACCTGTAACTTTTCTTCGCCCATCGGCGATGACCCAGCGCTGTTTACCCATAACGAAGTCATTACCCTGTTCCATGAGTTTGGGCATGGCCTGCATCATATGCTCACACAGGTGAACACCCTCGCCGTTTCCGGCATTAGTGGTGTGCCCTGGGATGCGGTGGAATTACCCAGCCAGTTTCTGGAAAACTGGTGCTGGGAAAGTCAGGCCGTCAATCTCATCGCGCAGCATTATCAAACCAAAAAAACACTGCCTGATGAGCTGTACGAAAAAATGATCAAGACCAAAAACTTTCAGGCCGGCATGCAAATGGTGCGGCAACTGGAATTCGCCCTGTTCGACTTCCGCATTCATGCTGAATACGATCCTGAAAAAGGCGCGCGGGTGCAGGAGATACTTGATGAAGTACGCGCTGAAGTGGCCGTTATCAAACCGCCAGCTTACCATCGCTTTCAACATAGCTTTTCACATATATTCGCGGGTGGTTACGCTGCCGGTTATTACAGCTACAAATGGGCTGAAGTATTGTCCTCGGATGCCTTCTCAAAGTTTGAAGAGACGGGTATCTTCAACCGGGAGACTGGGCTGGAATTCCTGGAGGCTGTACTGGAACAGGGTGGATCGCGAGACCCAATGGATCTTTTTATTGAGTTTCGTGGCCGCGAACCCGAGATTGATGCTCTGTTACGACATTCTGGTATACAGTAGGCGGGATTAGAGCAAAAGAAAACGGCAAAACGTGTCGTTACTACTCATAAGGAAAGAGTAAACCAAACATGCTGTACAGATATAAAGGCTCAGGGAGAAAATGCATGGCCCGTATAACCCAAACAAAAACAAACACGGCAAAACAGTTAATGCGCGGAATCTTATTGTGCCTGATGCCATTACTCAGCCTGCCGACACAGGCTGAATTCGTTACCGACAAAATTGTTATTGAAGTACATAGCCAGCGTTTTTCTCAAGGCTCCGTATTAAAAACACTTCCCAGCGGCAGTGCTGTGAAAGTACTC
>JAUWVK010000042.1 GCA_030617485.1 Gammaproteobacteria bacterium | reverse complement strand
TCTAGCGCCTGTAATAAAGGGTACAAGCGGTAATAAAACACCAAATACTGTCTTTCTAATTCTGCTCATGCTCCTGAATGAATTCGTCCAGCAATTGCTGCTCAATTTCATCCAGGTCTCGGTCTTTCAATAACTCCGGTCGTCGCAGCCAGGTGCGGCCCAATGCCTGCTTCTGCCGCCAACGCTGAATTGCCTGGTGATCACCGCCACGCAACACCTCGGGTACCGCCACTCCATCAACCTCTTCAGGCCGTGTGTAGTGAGGAGTGTCCAGCAATCCCTCAGAAAATGAATCCTGATCCGCCGAATCTTCATGCCCCAACGCTCCGGGTAACAGTCGGGTCACCCCGTCAATCAGCACCATAGCGGCCAGCTCACCACCGCTGATGACATAGTCACCGATGGACCATTCCTGGTCGATTTCCGCCTCAATAAGGCGTTCATCAACTCCTTCATAGCGACTGGCCACCAGTATTAAACCCGGTAATTCGGCCAGCTCACGTAAGCCAGCCTGATCCAGTACTCGCCCCTGTGGTGATAGATGAATCACCGGCGCCCCCTGAGGCGCATTCTCACGTGCCTTGTGGATGGCGGCTCTTAGTGGCTCCACCATCATCACCATACCCGGGCCGCCCCCGTAAGGGCGATCATCCACGGTACGGTGCTTGTCTGTGGCGTAATCCCGGGGGTTCCAGTGGTCAATGTTGACCAGACCCTTATCGACAGCGCGTCCAGTGATGCCCGAACGACTCACCGCATCCAGCATTTCAGGGAAAAGTGTGACGACGTTTATTTGCATGCTGACCGCATCACCTTGTCGTTCGGTACTACTCAAAATCCGGATCCCAGTCGACCCGAATGAAACCCGCCTCTAGATTCACTTCATGGACAATATGATCCATCACATAAGGAATGAGTCGCTCACGCTCGCCTTTCACCACCAATACATCATTGGCACCAGTGGCCTCTATGTGGTCCACGGTACCCAGTAAAACATTATCGAGCGTTTTCACTTTCAGACCTTGAAGATCGATCCAGTAATATTCATCTTGTCCAGGCTCCGGCAGTTGATCCCGTCGAATCGCGATTTCCTGTCCACCCATCAGGAGAGCGGCATCTCGATCAGCACAACCTTCAAATCGCGCGATAATTCCCTTGGCATGAGTTTTTGCCTCCAGCAAAGGGGCTTCAATCCATGCCGCGGATTCTGGAGATGTTCTGGAAGTCGATCCTTTTGTGTCAAAGTACCAGGGATCATAATCGAGTATATTTTCTATCGACTCGGTGAAGGATTGCACTTTCACCCAGCCGCGAACCCCATAAGGAGCCCCGATCTTGCCGACCGTGATAAAGGCGGAATCGTTTTTTGACGTGGACGTGTTAGGAGACATGCTGTCGGTCGAATTAGCCATGAACTGGCCAGACCTGAGGCTAACCCATTAAATGCTGGGCTAGCCGCGTGGTTACCATATTATAATTAAGCAGCAGCGCTTTTCTTCAGCAGGCTGGAAACGCGATCCGAAGGCTTGGCACCTTTGGATATCCAGTGATCTACACGGTCACGGTCAATGCGTAATGGCTCTTCAGCACCCTTCGCGCCAGGATTAAAAAAGCCCAGACGTTCGATGAAACGACCGTCACGTTTGTTGCGGCTATCGGTCACAACAATGTGGTAGAAAGGACGTTTTTTTGCTCCGCCACGTGATAAACGTATAGTTACCATTTGAATTCTATTCCTTCTCAATAATCTAATAAATAATTCGATGTCTGTATCGGATACCTTGCTCGACACTCCCGTTTTAGACAGGCCGACTCGAACACAGCGGCGCATTTTACGCCAATCAGACTCAAAAGGAAACGCCAGGCAGCTAAATGAGAGAGATTTTGCATGAAATGCCCGGGTAGACGGCATCCCGGCACGATGCTTACCTATCAGGCTGGTATTAAGCCAACTGTGGATCAAATCTACCTCATCACCATCACTATTTTGCCCCAACTCAAACCAATATATTGCGCTATTTGTCCAATTTTGCTATAAACGCGGCCTTAATTTTAATGTACACAAGTGCAGGAGCAGTTAGATGGCCGTAAAGAAAAAAGCAGCGCCAAAGAAAAAGGCCGTAGTAAAGAAAAAGGCTGTTACCAAAAAAGTGGCTACCAAAAAAACGGCAGCTAAGAAAGTAACGGCTAAAAAGGCTGTAGCAAAGAAAAAAACTGCCTCTCAACCAGCCGCCAAAAAAACTGTGGCTCGTAAATCGTCTGACAGCCTGGACTTCACCAACTTTACTCCTTACAAGGAAAAAAAGAATGAGGAGTACATGAACCCTGCTCAGGTTGAGCATTTCCACATGATTCTCAATGGCTGGAAGCAGCAATTGATGGATAAGGTGGATGAAACAGTTCATCACATGCAGGATGACGCAGCCAACTTCCCTGACCCCAATGACAGAGCTAGCCAGGAATCTGAATTTGCCATGGAATTGCGCACACGGGACCGGGAACGCAAATTAATCAAGAAAATTGATGAATCAATCAACGATCTGGATGCTGATGATTACGGCTTCTGTTCCAAGTGTGGCATTGAAGTGGGTATTCGTCGCCTGGAAGCCCGTCCTACGGCAACCCAGTGCATAGACTGCAAAACGCTGAACGAAATCCGCGAAAAACAGTACGGAAAATAAGTACGGAAATATAGATAGAATCGCTGCCTGTCGCCTGTCATTTTTTAACCATCAAAATGACAGGATGGGCAGCTGTTTACCTTTCTACAGCGTTTTCACGCCGTTAGTTCTGCACGTGATTTAGTCTGTCGACTCCAGATCGTTAATCCGCAGGTGATTGGATAAGGCAAAACTTTTTACAAAGGCGAAGGCACTCGGATTTTCTTTTTCCAAAGCCTCCTGCACCAGCAAACACTTCTGCCCTTTGAAAACACAGGGGCGCACAGAGCCATATTTCAGCCGATGATCTGGTCCAAAACTCGCTAGCGAACCCGACAAACGTTCAACCCAGTCGCTAGGTCGAAATTTATCCCCGTCTTCCATAATTCCTTCAATTACCCAACTTGTCACTGTCACTGCCCCCTGATGAAAAATCACCTAAAATTACTATTGCAGTTGTCGTCCTAACTCAAAATAATATGAGGATCATATTTATTATTATTGTGATTCTGTGAACAGCTCGTCGTTACAAAAATTTTTTAGTTAAAATACGCATCAATATCGGATAATGGTGAGCAACGTAATCAGATAAAATGATTCAATCGCGTCAGGATTTCAATCACAAGGTAACGCCAGAGTAATAAAAAGGTTCCGCACCATGAGTAATTTTTACCGGGGTCGTTTTGCGCCGTCACCCACCGGGCCGTTGCATTTCGGTTCCCTGGTTGCAGCTGTGGGCAGTTATTGGCAGGCCAAATGCCAGGGAGGTGAATGGCTGGTGCGCATGGAAGACCTGGACCCTCCCCGCGAAGTGCCCGGTGCTGCCGACGACATACTGAGAACTCTGGAAACTTATCACCTGAACTGGGATGGCTCCGTGCTTTACCAAAGTCAGCGACTTAATGACTACGAAGATGCGTTAAATCAGCTTACTGCGAATGGCCACACGTTTCCCTGCGCCTGTACACGAAAATCCATCGCGGCTAATACTGAAAACATTCAGACTAACTTTGCTCTAAACCTCTATCCAGGCACATGCAGAAATGGTCTCGCTCCCGGTGCTACCGCACGATCCACCAGAGTGAGGGTAAATTCCGAAATAGTAACCTTCCACGATGAACTGCAAGGCACTCGAGAAATACAACTGGACTCTGATGTAGGCGATTTTGTAGTAAAACGAGCTGACGGTTTATTCGCTTATCATCTGGCTGTAGTCGTCGATGATGCCTTTCAGAAAATCAGCGAAGTCGTCCGCGGTACCGACCTGCTGGATTCCACGCCACATCATCTATACCTGCAAAAATTATTCACGTTTCAAACGCCACGGTATGTTCATTTACCTGTCGCAGTGAACGCTCAGAAGGAAAAGCTGAGCAAACAAACATATGCCCCTGCTGTAGATATAACTCAACCGGGTCCTATTCTGGAAAAAGCCCTGATATTTCTCGGCCATAGTCCCGACACTGATGTAATAAACGCCGGCCCCGAAACTCTATTAAAGTGGGCGGTTAATAACTGGGATCTGGAACGAGTTCCAAAACAACTGACGATTAGTATTTAATCAACACTAGATATACATTTAAAAACTTACAACCTTGAACCTGATGACCTAATTCTAATGACCCGACTCTATAATGAAACAGCCTAATCCATTCATCGAACAATTCCGTGGCTCCTTCGTAAGTATGTTGCGCTGGCCTCAGTGGGATACCTTGCAGGAGATTCTACGAAAAAATGCCGGTGCTGGCTGGTATGCCTATGCCATTGGCGAAAGCCCACCCGAATCACCACTCACTGCGGACCAAATGAATACCTTTCTCACCGAGATTCACGACCTGCTTCACAAGGAACATGAGGAAGATTATTGCGACATTGTTTATGCGGATGACGCTCAGCAACCAACTTTCGTCAAAATTTACGACCCCAACAATCTGGGGGTGACCTGTGGTTTTAGTAATAACCCACCGCTGCCAGGCTGGATCTTAAGCCTGACCCCACCCTGTGACCTGAAACATGCCCTGCCGCCGCCCGGTAATCGTAAACGTTGGTGGAAACGCCTCTTTCAGCACCAGTAATCGCTTGCTACCATGACCGAAATAACAAATAGTCAGTAATACTAGAATCTAGCAATACTAAAAATAAGAATCGGTTATCTGGGAGAAATCATGGCCAATCTAGAATCAACGCTACAAGAGAATCGTCTATTTGAACCTGCACAGGATTTCTCCAGCAAGGCCAGATTAAAAAATCGGGACGAACTCGAAGCCCTGCGGCAAAAAGCTGAAGACGATCACGAAGGTTTTTGGGCCGATCTTGCGCGCACCGAGATGGACTGGCACAAACCTTTTAATAATATTCTCGATGACAGCAACGCCCCTCATTACCAGTGGTTTAATGATGGCGAAATCAACGTCTCCTACAACTGCCTTGATCGCAACCTCACAACCAAAGCCGATAAAACCGCCATCATTTTTGAAGGTGAAAAAGGTGATACCCAACATATAACCTACGCCCAACTACACGCCGATGTGTGCCGTTTTTCCAATGGACTAAAATCTCTGGGCGTCGCCTCTGGGGACCGAGTGGTTATTTACATGCCCATGGTTCCCGAAGCGGTCATTGCCATGCAGGCCTGTGCCCGTATTGGTGCAACTCACTCAGTGGTATTCGGTGGTTTCTCTGCGGAAAGCCTGAAAGATCGTATCGAAAATGCGGGCGCCAAAGTGGTGATTACCGCTGATGGTGGTTTCCGTGGTGGCAAAATCGTTGAACTCAAAGCGGCGACTGATGAAGCCCTGTCCAATGGTTGTGAGACTATCGAAAAAGTTGTGGTGTTAAAACGTACCGATCACACCATCCAGTTTGATGGCAGCCGTGACATATGGTGGTCTGACCTGGTTGAAAATCAGGCGGACAGTTGCGAACCCGAGTGGGTTAACAGCGAGCATCCCCTTTTTCTGCTCTACACTTCCGGTTCTACCGGTAAACCCAAAGGCATCCAGCATTCCACGGGTGGCTACTTGCTCAATGCCATCATGACTATGAAGTGGGTATTCGACATCAACGATGAGGATGTTTTCTGGTGTACCGCCGATGTGGGCTGGATTACCGGCCACACTTACGTGGCCTTCGGGCCCCTGGCTGTTGGCGCCACCATGCTGATGTACGAAGGCGGACCCACCGTGCCCGATGCCGGCCGCTTCTGGAAAATTTGCCAGGACCACAAAGTCACCATTTTTTACACCGCCCCCACGGCGATTCGCGCCCTGATGAAAGCCGGCGGTGATGAAACCCCTGCAAAATACGATCTTTCCAGTATTCGTTTACTGGGCACGGTGGGCGAACCCATCAATCCAGAAGCCTGGATGTGGTACCACAAAATCATCGGCGGTGAACGCTGCCCCATCGTCGATACCTGGTGGCAGACCGAAACCGGCGCCCACATGATCGCCCCCGTTCCCGGTGCTGTGGCCACCAAACCCGGTTCCTGTACTTTGCCTTTGCCAGGCATTGCTGCCGATATTGTCGATGCCGACGGCAACAGCATTACCGAACCCAATCAGGGCGGTGTGCTGGTCATTCGTAAACCCTGGCCATCCATGATTCGTACCGTGTACGGCGACGATAAACGCTACTACGATACCTACTGGGAAATGTTTGACGGCAAACTTTATGTGGCCGGTGATAATGCTCGCCGTGATGAAGACGGTTATTTCTGGATCATGGGTCGCATCGATGATGTGCTCAATGTCTCCGGCCATCGCCTGGGTACCATGGAAGTGGAATCAGCACTGGTGGCGCACCCCAAAGTGGCCGAGGCCGCCGTGGTCGGTTACCCCCACGACATCAAAGGTGAAGGCATATTCGCTTTTGTAGTGTTACGAGGCGAACGCCCCACAGATGGCATCGATGAAGAACTCACTAAAGAACTGCGCAACTGGGTGGCGAAACAAATTGGTCCCATCGCCAAACCGGATGAAATTCGCTATTCCGATAATCTACCTAAAACTCGTTCCGGCAAAATAATGCGGCGTTTATTACGTAACATCGCTCGTGGCGAGGAAATCACTCAGGACACGTCAACGTTGGAAAACGAAGACATTGTGCTTCAGTTACAGGGCAAAGCCTGACTTTACTACCAGCATCCTCACCATAACGAGCTATAGCTCAATCAGATAATACGCCCGCCGTTTCCACGACGAGCACCAACAAGATTTCAGCTTGTTGTAATCTTATTTCCCGCGTGAAACTAAAGGTTTGCCTGCGTTTAGCCGAAAAATACCATGTCACTAAATTATTTGGCATTGCGCGCTGTGCTCAAACTGAAAATATATAGCCAATACGTATTTGTAAATCTGAAATCATGAAAATAGAAACGTTATCTAAATAAAATGGATTTAAGCTCCTCACATAGTCGTTCAAAAACCGTTATCACTATCGGCTTTTCCACCATTATCATTTTCATGATGGTATTGATTGGTTTGTGGGTAGACACTGTTATCAGTAATGAGAAAATTCTAAAGGACATCGCTCAGGCACAGTTAGAAACACGACAGATTTCGGTTATGCGAAATGCAGCTTATAGACGCGCACTTGCACTACACCGGATGTCCATCATGGATGATCCCTTTGACCAGGAAGAAGAAGAACGACGCTTTAGATTACTAGGTGGTGAGTTTCTTTCAAGTCGCGAAAAAATTCTTTCAAGACCCATGCGAGGCCGTGAAAAAGTAGCCTGGGATGACATTAGAGAAACTTTGAACAAAGGTGGCCGGGCTCAAAACCAGGTTCTTGGTTTGATCATGGACGAGGAACTTGATAAGGCAAATAAAATATTACTGGATGAAGTAGTACCCACTCAGGATATTTTCGTTGAAGGTATCTCCAACATCCTTGACCTACAAACAGATCAGGTCGCCAATCAAATTGCTGAAGTCACACAACGGAATCAAACTACATACTGGCTTATTGGTTTATCTAGCGTGGTGGCGTTAATGCTGTTTGCATTTACTATATTTGTAGTTAGAAAAACCGGCAAAACAGAAGAAGCTTTAATGGACCAGGGTAAACGTATCCGAGAGCTTTACGAAGTATCATCCAAACCTGGTCATAATCTCGATGAACAGATATCTGAAATGCTGAAACTAGGCAATCGACTACTTGATCTTGAAATTGCCAGAGTCTGCAAAATAAATCCCGAAGCAGAAACCAACACTTTTTTACATGTTGAAGCACCTGAAAGTTACAAGATAGCCAAGGGAAAAATCATCCCGCTAGGAAAATCATTTTGTAATATAACTTTCTCTTCAGATGTTGCCATCGCACTGGGAGATATTAGCCACTCGGACTATGCAAACACAAAATACCATGAATTCTCAGGACTTGAATCCTACATAGCCGCGAAAATAACTGTCTATGGAAAAGATTACGGCACCGTTAATTTTTCAAGCCGATACCCACACGAAAGACCTTTTACTGATACCGATAAAGATCTGGTCAAATTGATTGGCAGCTGGGTCAGCCTTGCGCTGGAAAGAAAGTTCTCACAAAACGCACTGCATGAAGCCAAGGAACACGCTGAACAAGCCAACAAAACAAAAAGTGATTTCCTAGCTAACATGAGTCACGAATTACGCACGCCACTCAATGCCATTATCGGCTACAGCGAGCTTTTGATAGAAGAAACCGATGAAACCTCTGAGGCTGGAATTACCACAGACCTACGTAAAATCACTTTTTCTGGGCATCATTTACTAAATCTTATAAATGATATTCTCGATCTTTCCAAGATCGAAGCTGGGAAAATGGAACTTTTACCAGCGAATATTAATATACATCAACTCATTACCAGTGTGATTGATACATTCAAACTCGATTTATCCAAAAACAATATTAAATTGACTGTACAGTTTGATGAAGAAAACAGTTTCGCCTTTATTGATCCAACACGTATGCAGCAAAGCCTTATCAACCTGATCGGCAACGCCGTCAAATTCACAAAAGACGGGGCAATTACGATCGAAACAAAACAGCAAATGCGTGAAGGAAGGTTGTGGACAACCATCACCGTTAAAGATAACGGAATTGGCATTAATCAAGAAGCTATCAATAAAATCTTTCAACCTTTCCAACAGGCCAGCAAAGAAACATCGATCAAATATGGCGGCACAGGGTTAGGGCTGGCAATCACTCACCGCATGTGTCAATTAATGGGTGGAGATCTGACTGTAGTTAGCCACCAGGATGAAGGCTCTACTTTCACTATATGGCTGCCAAACGATCAATCAGACAGCATGCATGTCGAGAATATAGCCAAAGTAGCTAACAGTTAAACACTATCCTTTCTTCGTATCAGACAACTGGTTATAAGTCAGAAACACACCGAAAACCGACATCCTCACTTTCCATCTCAGGTTCTGAAAACTGCCGCGTTGCGGTTCGGAAAAAATAACTAATAGCGTAGTGACCCACACCACCCCCACCCCCGCGCAACACTCTATTTTTACTCCCAAAAGCATCAACCTTGTATGGTGATCCCTCGTAAGGACCATACCAGTCCTCCACCCACTCCCAGACGTTACCGGCCATATCATAAGCACCGTAAGGTGACAGATTATTTTTATAAGAACCAACAGGTGCTACTCCCTCATCCCAATTACCATCATCTCCAGTATTGGTGATTTTAGGGTCCCACTGATTTCCCCAGGGATATTCAAGACCATCAGGGCCACGTGCCGCCTTTTCCCATTCAGCCTCTCTCGGTAAGCGACTTTTACGCCATTCACAATAATCTTTTGCAGCAAACCAGTTAACACTACTAACCGGCAATTTATCCTGCTCTTTTTGTTTTTTTAACATAGCGACAAGTAATGATGCACTGTCCATCTTGCGCGTATCGACATCTAGCGCAAAAACATCTGTTGCCATTTTTCTCAATTTTTCTATATCCAGAAATTCTAATTGTTCTTTAGTCATCGTATAACCACTACTCATCCACAAATAAGGCAACATTTTTCTGGCATTCATTATATATGCTTTATATTCTTTATTTGTGACTTCATATTTATCAATCTTAAAAGCATCAAGATAAATTTTTGTTTGTGGACGCTCATCGAGATACAGCGGCGCAGGAAACCCGTACCTCTGACGCATAGCAAGGTCATCTTTTTTATTACTTCCGCGAACAAATTCACCAGCTGGAATCAACACCTGCTGCACTTTAAGATTGATAGACGGCTTAGCATCATCAACAATATTTTGTTTAGAGCTTTCATTATTTTTTTCACAACCAGCAAGCAACAACACTATTAAAACAGTAATTAGCCAAAAAGCAGAAAAACAACTATTTTTCACCAGAAAATTCCTTATTTTTTATTATTTAATAATGATTCCGAATTTTTCGCACAGCGAAACCCAAAACTATCATTCTTAACTTTCTTCGCAAAAAAGGCTCGATTGAATACCGGCGCTGATATACCGCATTTATAAAATGAACAGTCAAACCAGGAACCACCCTTTAAGGTTTTATAGCGCTCACCATAACTTTCTGATTTAGTTTTATTTCCGGGATATGCTTTGTACCAGGAATCGGTCCACTCCCACACATTGCCAGACACATCATAAAGCCCATACGGGCTCTTACCCTTTTCGAATGAACCTACAGGCGTAGTGTCACCAAAGCTACCAATCTCCTTCCAACGTAAGGGCGTATTCGCTTTGGAAGTGTCAAACTCATCACCCCATGGGAACAGCCGACCGTTAGTGCCTCTAGCTGCTTTTTCCCACTCCTGATCAGTGGGCAGGCGTTTTCCCGCCCAGTGACAATAATCATTGGCATTATTCCAGGTCACATAAACAACAGGATGATCAGCTTTACCTTCCGGGAAGGTACGATTGTGCCAATGCACTGGAGAACGACCGTTAGTCGCGTCATTGAATTTTTTATACTGAAGGTTTGTGACTTCATATTCATCAATATAATACGCTGACAATGTAACCATGTGTTGCGGGCCTTCATCAGGCAGGCGTGTATCCGTACCCATTATGAATACTCCAGCAGGAATTAACGTCATCTTATTCGGGGCATCACCTAGACGTGACCCCCTGGTATACATTGGGAAACGCATACCAATAGATCCCTCAGGACTCAATGACGTTTTCTTTATAGGCTTTTCCTGGCGTGTTGATACTTTATGCAACACCCCCGAGGGGCTTATCAGAGACGTCGTGCTGGGGTTATCGCTTTCATGGCAATCCTTGCATTTACCCAGGCTTACGGTTAATACGCTCTGTAAATCGTCCCGGTCCACATGGCAACGAATACATTGCTCCTGAGAATGTACGTAACGTTCATTGTTATTAGATGACGCATACGTAACGTCATATACCAGCATGGACAGGCCAAAAATTAAACATAAGATAAAGTTTTTTGATTTTTTATCTCTCAACACTGGCCACCTCGTTTTGATCCGGCATCCAGCTTATTTCATAACCCAGATCACCTGAATTTGCAGTATAGCCATCCGCTACCCAGAGATTAGCAACAGCAATGAGTTCATCGTCAACAAACAATAATGGCAAACGATCTCTCTCCCAGGGTGCGATACCTTTTTCCTGAAAAAGTTTTTTTAGTGAATGATGGCCATTGCGTCCTGCTGGCTGGATTTCTTCTCCACCCTGGCGAAAACGCGTTTCCACCACCCTGCCAGCCAACATTTTTTCAGATAATAAATGGGTATTATCTTTTGCCCTATGACTGATACATGATAATTTTCCAAGCCCATCCACAACCAACGGCTCATCCATATCCCATCTCAACACCCGATCAATATCGTGATGTTTTATCGCCATTGATACATAAATAACATCGCGATAACGTCGAACTTCAACATCTGACCATGTCACCAGGGGGCAACTTTCATCTGAGGTGCACACAACGTCTTCCCAAATCCGTTGCATTTGAGCTGCAGTAGGCGTTGGGTAATGACTATCACGAAACCATTGATGTAAAACATTACGGGCACGTATTTCG
>JAUWVK010000080.1 GCA_030617485.1 Gammaproteobacteria bacterium | reverse complement strand
CACTTCCTTGATATCGCCTTCATTCAGGCGGCTGTCCAGTTGTTCAAGGCCGAGGTCCTCTGGGCCAATTCCATCCAACGGAGAAAGATGCCCCATGAGCACAAAATACTGGCCCTGGTAGTGGGTCGCCTGTTCGATGGCGCGGACATCAGCGGGGGACTCCACTACGCAGAGCAGGCTGCGGTCCCGATTAGCATTGGCGCACAGGGGGCAAATATCCGTTTCACTGAGAGTGCGACATTGCTGACAATGACCGACACGTTCAGCGGCCTCAGTGAGCGATGCGGCTAATCGTTTGGCACCTTCCCGGTCGCGCTCTAGCAGGTGAAAGGCCATACGCTGGGCAGATTTGGGACCAACGCCGGGCAGGCAACGTAGATCTTCAATTAGGCGATTGATTAAGGGACTGAATGCCACAAAGAGTTCTTCTGGGAAGTGATTCTAGAAAGGCAGTTTCATACCGCCGGGCAAGTTCATCCCCGAGGTCATGCCAGACATTTTTTCCTGGCTGGTTTTTTCCACCTGACGTACGGCGTCATTGACGGCGGCGGCCAGCAGGTCTTCGAGCATGTCTTTGTCATCAGCCATCAGGCTATCGTCGATCGACACGCGTTTTACGTCGTGGCGTCCAGTCATTACCACTGTGACTAATCCGCCACCTGAATTGCCGGTGACTTCCATATTAGCCAGCTCTTCCTGGGCTTTTTGCATGTTGGCCTGCATTTCCTGAGCCTGCTTCATGAGTTTGCCGATACCACCTTTCATCTTTCTACTCCCACTTCAATACGCTATTAATTGTTGCTGGTTATTATACCCTGAGAAGCCAATGTTGGTTGAATCCTAGGTTAGATTACAGGGGTTAGTCCACAGGCGTTACAGTATCGGGATTTACCTGGGCGTCGAAAATGTCTTTGAAGGCCTGTACAGCTGAATCGTCTTCAATAGAAGTGCGAGCCTGATCCAGACGTATGTCATCACGTGTTTGTTGCAGGTTGGCCGGAGTAATGCCCGGTTGCTCTTCAACAGAAATCGTAAGGTTTACGGTTAGATCCAGGTGTTGGCCAAGGGCTGCTGCCAAAGCCTCTTCACGGCTTTTACTCAACAGATGTTTGTGAGTGGTCGCCATGTTGAGCTGAAAAGATTTGCCATCTCGCTTGCCAATGGTGCAATGGATGGCCAGTTGCTGCGTCATGCCGGTAAGTTGAAGTGCCGAGACAATATCTTCCCACTCATTCATACCCTTGCTGGCCACGGGTGCTGGTTTTTGTGGAGTGGCTTCAATGGCGTTCGAAGGTGAAGGGGCCGGAGCCGAGCTGACAGATTGTCTGTTGTTTGAAGTATGAGGTTTTGCTGCGGGAGTTTTTGTTGTGGGAGCAGCGTGGGCTGAATCCACAGGTCGGAAGGCGAGCATACGTAGTAGCACCATCTCAAAGCCACCACGGGCATCTGGAGCCAGCGGTAAATCGCGCCGTCCGATGAGACCAACCTGATAATAGAGCTGAACGTCTTCCGGGCTCATGTGTTGCGCCAGTTCCATGATGGCATTGCGGTCACCGAGACCATCATCCACCGCGCCTGGTGCAGTCTGTGCCAGGGCGATACGGTGCAGGCTGGAAATGAGCTCCGCCAATACGCCAGCAAAATCCGGGCTTTGTTGTGCCAGCTCATCGATGCGGGTCAACAGGCCGGGGGCATCGGCATCGGCCAGCAGTTTCAACAGGTCGATAATGTGATCTTGCTCGATGGATCCGAGCATGGTTCTTACTTCGTCAGCATTGACTCTGCCGCCGCCGTAGGCGATGGCCTGGTCCAATAGACTCAGCGCATCGCGCATGGAGCCGTCAGCCGCGCGCGAAATCAGTGCCAGAGCAGTGTCTTCAAATTCAATGCTTTCTTCACCCAGCACACGACCCAGGTGGTCACGTATGGGTTCCAGCGGTATTCGCTTTAGGTTGAACTGCAGGCAGCGCGAGAGAATGGTGACCGGCAGTTTTTGAGGATCAGTGGTGGCCAGCAAAAATTTCACATGCGGAGGTGGCTCTTCCAGGGTTTTCAGCAGCGCATTAAAGCTGTGGTTGGAGAACATGTGCACCTCATCGATGAGGTAAACCTTGTAGCGGCCACGGGTCGGCGCATATTGCACATTTTCCAGCAGCTCGCGGGTCTCATCCACCTTGGTGCGTGAGGCAGCGTCCACCTCGATTAAATCGACAAAACGACCCTCGTTGATCTCGGTGCAGGCTGAACATTCGCCACAGGGCGTGGAGCTGACACCTTTTTCGCAATTCAGGGATTTAGCCAGGATACGGGCGATGGTGGTTTTGCCCACGCCGCGGGTGCCGGTAAACAGAAAGGCATGGTGCAGGCGATCGTTATCCAGCGCGTTCACCAGCGCCTTGAGTACGTGCTCCTGGCCCACTAATTCTTTAAATGTGCGTGGACGCCATTTGCGCGCCAGAACCTGATAACTCATCGAAATACTCAGCTAGAAATACGAAAAGAAGATCAGAACAATACCATAAAGACGTCCCCGAGTTGGAGGGGCAACGGGCCTTTAGTATGAAACAGGCTCTTAGTATTAGTATTGAGAGAAATAAAGGGTGGCAACCCGCACCAGCCACACCCCGCACACGAATCCATTGCTGCCGCTGCTCCCTTCCAGGCCTGACGGGGTTCACAATTTATCGTTGCAAGGGGACCCGTACGGGTCGCCATAAAGCGATGGGCGAGACTGATTCAGGAAAATATAAATCGATCAACGCCAGAGGGTGGCTATTCTACCTAAATTTAGCTGTACCGAAAACCAGTGTTAAAAGCAGGGGTCGAAAACAACCGTAAAATAATGTCATCTTTAAAGGGGGCGCCTAGAAAGAAGGGTGGATTATGTTATTCTATTACCTTACAGTTTTTGTCAGGTAATTCAGCTTGGCGACAGCAAGGTCTTCAGTAAATATAATCACCATGTGTAAATTCCGTGCTTCAAGATAAAAAAAGCGACACACAAAAAACCGGTTTATTGGTGGCCTGTTTCTGGTCCCTGATTTTGCTTGTTTCCCTGTACGCGAATATTCATCAGAAATATGAGACTGCCGAAAAACAGGCGACTCTTGTGGCGCGCGCGAACCTTGATAGAGATAAGGCGGTACGTCAGTGGGTTAGCGGTCGCGGTGGAGTCTATGCCAAAATCAGTGAATTGACCCAACCATCCCCATACCTGGCGCACATCCCTACGCGTGATATTCACACACCTCTTGGTGAAATGACTTTGCTCAATCCTGCTTACATGCTGCGGTTAATGATGGACGAGCATGAATTACTCTACGGTATAAAGGGTCGCATCGTTGGCCTTAAGGCATTACGACCGGAAAATATAGCAGATGACTGGGAGAGAAATGCTATCAGTCAATTCGAAGCGAACAGAGAGCTGGAAGAGTATACAGAGTTTGACGTAATCAATGGCAAACCTTACATACGCATGATGATTCCCCTGTACATGACGCAAGATTGTATGAAATGCCATGCGGTACTCGGTTACAAAGTGGGTGACTTGAGGGGAGGTGTTAACATTTCAGTCCAACTGGGTGATTACTATGCGCTGGCAAAGGAGGGTTCAGTTCAGTTGGGCATTGCTCATGGCGGTATCTGGTTGCTTGGCTTGTTTGGTATTGGTTTTGTTGCAAAACGTAACATCAAGATCGACAAATTACGGGACCGTGATTTTCAGGAATTAAAAGAAACTGAAAAGGCATTGCTGAAAAGCGAGGCACGTCTCAACGAGGCACAGCGACTTGCCAAGGTGGGTGTGTGGGAGCTCGATTTATTAACCAGCGAGTTGATGTGGTCCGATGAAATCTTTCGTATATTCGAGATCGACAAAAATAAGTTCAACGCATCCTACGAGGGGTTTCTCAACACCATTCACCCGGAAGATCGGGGTATGGTTAATAAAGCCTATACTGATTCACTGATCGACAAAGAACCTTATGAAATTACACACCGCTTGAAAATGAGTGATGGCAGGGTTAAGTACGTACACGAGAAATGCAAATCGTATTTTGATCGTGATGGTAAGGCCGTGCGCTCGGTGGGTACGGTTCACGAAATCACCGAACGTAAAAAAACAGAAGATGAGTTGGCTCGTGTTCAGGGGATGCTAGAACAGGCTAATAGAGTGGCTGAAATGGGTGCCTGGAGTTTTGATTTAATCTCAAATGAGCTGGTCTGGAGTGATATAACAAAAGAGATTCATGAAGTAGGGATGGATTATAAGCCAGCCATTGAAGAAGCTATTAATTTTTATAAAGAAGGTATTTACAGGGATACGATAAACCGTATTGTGTCGGATGCTATGCAAAATAGAGGATCGTGGGACGAGGAGCTAATTATCGTAACCGCAAAAGGGAATGAAAAATGGGTAAAGGCTATGGGGCAACCAGAATTTAAAGATGGTGCCTGCATACGTTTGTATGGTTCATTCCAGGATATCACAGAACGCAAGCAGGCAGAATCAGCGCTGGTTATAAGTGAGGCTCGTTATCGACGCGCTGAAGAAGGCACCAATGACGGGCTGTGGGAATGGAATATTGTTACGGGTGAAGACTATTTCTCACCGCGTTGGCTAGCAATGCTCGGCTACAATCCCAATGAGCTGCCATATCATGTTGATACGTTCATTGATCTTATTCACCCCGATGATCTGCCAGCTGTAAAGACTGCAATGGAAAACCATCTACAAAACGATGAATACTATGATATTGAAATGCGCATGCGTCACAAGAACAATGACTATATCTGGGTGAATTCCCGGGGGCAGGCTGAACGAAATACGCAAGGTGACCCCATTGTCATGTCAGGATTTATCACTAACATCACCGAGCGCAAGCAAAATGAAGTTGAGTTACAAAAATACCGCCACCAACTAGAAGGGTTGGTGCAAGATCGTACCGCAGAATTGCAGCAATCTTTAATGGAAAAAGAGGTATTGCTCAAGGAAGTGCATCACCGTGTGAAAAATAATATGGCTATGGTGAGCGCATTTATTCAATTACAGATGAATGGGGCTGATGATGTTTATTCTCTTGGAGCGTTAGGGGCCTGCGAAAATAGGATTCAAGCGATGTCGATGGTTCATAAGAGATTGTATCAATCGAGCGATTTCACGAACATTGAGATGAAGATTTTGTTTGATGAGATAAGTAGTGCTCTGTTTAAGGAATCTGACTTCGATAATATAGAGCTGGATATACAGGCTAACGAAATTTATCTTGAAATGGATGAAGCCATTCCCTGCGCAATGATCGTCAATGAACTGCTTAGCAATTCGTTAAAGTACGCATTTAAAGACGGACAGTCTGGAGAAATAAATATTCACATGGGGTTAGTGGAAAGTGGTTTATATTGTATTCGAGTTTCCGATAGTGGCGTAGGGTTTCCTGAAGATATGAATATAGAAAACGCTGAAACTCTTGGCTTGCAGTTAGTTAATGTCTTTGTCGGCCAGCTCAATGGTGGGATTAAAGTTTCCCGGGGGCATGGCGTTACTTTTGAAATTATTTTCCAGGCTGGAAAAGCTACGAATGTCTGAAGCTATTTTTTCGATTTTGCTTGTTGAGGATAATCGTTTGATTGCCTTTCAAGTGAGCCAGGAGCTAAAAAGTCTTGGCTATCAAATAACAACCGCATCTTCGGGGGATGAGGCGATAAGGTCAGCAAATACCTGTAGCCCGGATCTTATCCTGATGGATGTTAATCTCGACGAGGAAAGAGATGGCATTGAGATCATGCAACTAATTCATGAAAAAAATGGCTTCATTCCCAATATTTATCTTACCGGTTATTCGAAAGAAGAATTATCCAGTCGGGCAAAGAAAACATCCCCGGCAGCGATTTTAGAAAAACCAGTCAATGGCGTAGTTTTACAGAAAAAAATTAAAGAACTGGTTTGTAGTAAATAGGCTTATTGTTAGCGCAAGTGTGTCATTCAAAGGCAGCTTGCTCCCTCTCCAGGTAAGTCCAGCTGGCATTGCGTCCTGACAATTCCTCAAAATTAACCAGTTTTGAAAAACGTGATTGATCCAGTTTATTGATGGCGTCCTGCACATCAACCCCTTCATCCACCATTTTATCCATGTGAGTGAGTAGTAGGTTTAGATAACTGCGAGTGGGGAAGTCAAAATTCTTTAACGGGCCGGGTTGACCGTGGCCGGGAATAAATGTGACGTTGCCAAATTGTTTGAGCTGGTCAAATACGGCAATCCAGGACTTGGTGTTGCTGTCGGGAGAGATTGAAAGCAGTCTTTCCGCATACAAAATATCACCCACATAAACCATTTTATCTGCCGGGATTGCGACGACTAATGATGCGGGGGTATGTGCAGCACCGTAATTATTCAGCTTGATACTTACTCCACCCAGATCCAGCTGGGTTTCCTTACTAATAATCTGGTCGGGCGCCTTGGGAAATTTCACGCTGCCTTCGGGTAATTCTAAAATTCTTTCGATTGCGCCGGCGAAGCTACCACTTCTGGCCGCCATGCGTTCAGCACCTTTTGCCGTTGCAATAATGGTTGCGCCGGTTTTTCGAAATACCGGGTTACCCATAAAACGATGTGGTTGTGAATTACTGTTGATGGCGTACTTCACCGGTTTATCGGTGATTGCCTTGATGTGGATTAACATCTCTTTGGCGATGGCCTCGGTGTAACCTGTATCAATTACAGCAACAGCTTTTGTGCCCACCACAAAAGCCATGTTCATGCGGTATCCATGGTTTTCCTTGCTGGGTCCTTCCAGGGGGCCAACCCAGGCGTAGACATGTTCAGAAAGTTTTTTTGGTGCGGGCAAGATTTTTGTTGCGGGGCTGGCGGCTGCTTGAAGACTGAATGCAGACATTCCCAATGCAAATAATCCAGCTAATATTTTTGTGCTTCGTTCAGGTATAAAATTGTGCATTGAAAAAGACCCCGTTTGCATTTAGTTCGTCGATTTTACTATGTGTAGCTGTTGCTGGAAAACAGGATAATTTATGGGCTCATTGTTTTTATAATCAATACGTTTGCGCCTGGCTTCATCCAGTAAGTGATAACGTACTTC
>JAUWVK010000025.1 GCA_030617485.1 Gammaproteobacteria bacterium | reverse complement strand
TCACTAATTTGCTTTATCGTTTCAGCAATTTTTTCTTTTAACCCCGATAGAGATTCTGCGCTCATTTCAACAACCTGTTTCAACTCTTTTGGCGCACTCTCGTCCTGCGCATAAAACCAGCCGCCTGTAGCAACGGCGACAATCACTATCAAACTTCCTATTACAAGCTTACCCTTACCGCCAGATTCCCTGACAGGTTTCCCTACAGGTTTAACCACTTGCGGGCGGATGCTTCGATCTACGTCCTGCACTTCATATTTTGGCGTACCAGAATCTATTACAATTTTTTCTTCAGCCTTTTCCCTCGGTGGCTCTGCTTCAACCTTAGGTGTTGAAGGTTCCGGTTTTTGTTGTTCCTTCCCAAGACCTTCCGGTAACTTACCGTCATAGCGCTCAACATTAGGATCTTTCCGATGTCCTACAGCAGCTTCCCAGGCATGATCATCAGATCCCCAGTGACGTTTTTGCTCTTCTTCATCAACATTCAACACTTCTGTTGGATCGATAAGATTATCGTTGTCCGTAATATTATCGACACTTTCATCAACACTCGCAGATTCCTTTGCTGCTTGCAGAGCGCGCATACGCTGGGCTTTTTCGCCTGCTGAATTAACGTTGGAATCTGGATCGACGACATCATCGTTGCCAAAAAATGACTCCAGGTCATCACCATCATCACTAATTAGCGATTCAAGGCCCGCTTCGCGTGACTCACGGGCTAAACGAGCTGCCCGTGTTCGCTGAGCGACCTCGCTGGGTGAATTACCTTTAGGCCCGGCTGCCAAATCTGCTTTCGCCTGCATTTTGGCCAGCACTTTTTTCTTGATAGCATTAGGATCAACTTCCCGTCGTGCTGCAGCGATTGATCGCTTAACCTCAATTTCTGCCTGGATGCGTGCAGCTTCAGCCTGCGCTTTAAGGCGTTTGATATCTTCTTCAGCCTGCTGGCGCATTTTTTCAGCGTTAACTTTGGCCTGCTCCGCTTCTTCAGCTGCCTTACGCGCAATCTCATCAGCCTCGGCGGCCTTAGCCTCTTCCTGTTTTTGAATTTCTGCTTCATCTTCTAACGACTGAGCAGCTTCCGCCTCTGCACGCAGCTGTACCAGCTCCTGTTCCAGCTTGCGATGCGCATCTGCTGCCTCCTGGGCACGCTGCGCTTCTTCTTCAGCCCGACGCGCTGCTTCCGCTGCTTCCTGTTCCCGACGTGCAATCTCATTTTCTGCACGTTGCCTGGCCTCATCAGCCATCTGTGCTCGTTCAGCTTCTTCTTCTGCCTGACGCGCAATAGCCTCAGTCTGTTTTTGCTGTTCGGCCAAAACTTCTGCCTGCACATAAGCCTCTTCACGCTCCGCTTCCGTACGGTCCTGGTCTTTAGCCACATTTGCCTGAGCCTTCACCTCCAGACGAATTTGCGCAACCTCAGCAGCCAGTCGTTCCAATTCCGATTCTGCCTGCAAACGAGCCGCTTCGGCAGTTTTTGCCCGAGCAGATTCACGCTCAGTTTCACCTCTTGCAGCATCGGCTACGCGCTGTGCCTGCTCTTCCAATTGCATGCGCGAAACTTCTGCTTCCACTTTTAGCCGTTGAATTTCTGCCTCAGCCTGTAAACGTGCCTCATCAGCCGCTCGAGCACGAACCGCCTCATCCTCGGCGCGCGCTGCCAGCGCCTCACGTTCTTCCTGAAGACGTGCCATATCCTGTGAACGCTGAGCTGACATTTCACGTTCTGCCTCAGAACGCGCTGCATCCGCCGCCAGACGAGCCTGAGACTCAGCCTGCTGCCGAGCTTCATCAGCCTGATTTCTAAGTCGTTCGACCTCATTTTCCGCTGCCTGAGCTCGTGCCGATTCCGACTCAGCTGCACTCATGGCATTCTCAATTTCCTGTTGCTTGGCGGCAAGTTCTTCAGCACGCTGTTGAGAAGCTTTGCGCTCTGCCTCTGAGCGTGCCTGGTCAGCAGCCAAACGAGTCTGCTGTTCCATTTCCTGTTGCGCTTTTGAAGCCTGAGCACGCATTTGTTCGGTTTCTTTTTCAGCCGCACGACGTGCCGACTCGGATTGCTCTGCACGCATGGCTTCAACTTCTGCCCGCTGTAAGGCCTCTTCCATCTCCCCCTGGTAGCGAGCACTTTCCTGTGATTGTTGCTCCGCGAGATTACGTTCTGTTTCTGATCGAGCCTGATCCGCCGCCAGTTTGGCCTGGTTGGCTGCACTATCGCGCGCTACTACTGCCTCAGCTTTAAGGCGAATAATTTCAGTTTCTGCTTCTTTTTTTGCATTAGCCGCCATTCGTCGAGCCTGTTCTTCTGATTCCTGGCGCGACCTGGTTGCCTCTTGCTTAAGACGCTCAATTTCTTTCTCTGCATTCTGTTTTGCCACAGCAGCCATTTTTGCTCTTGCCGCTTCAGCCTCTGCACGCTTCAGCGCCTCTTCGCTCCTGGCTCGTTCTTGCGCCACTGCTTCAGCACGCTTTTCAGCCGCATCCTTTTCAGCCTCGGTTTGAGCCTTTTTTGCTGCCTTTTTGGCTTCTTCTTCAGCTCGTTTGCGAGATGCTACAACCTCGGCCTTGAGGCGAGCAACTTCTTCGCTGGCCTGCTTCCTCGCCAGATCTGCAGCTTGAGTACGTTTTATTTCCTCTTCTACACGCTGCCTGGCTGCAGCTTCCGTATTAGCAGGCATTTTGACAACAGGACTTTTTTGCCACTTACTAACATCAGTGATTGGCTCATCGTCATCTACATCTACTGTGGGTGTTTGTTGTTTTTGTAGCGCAGTTTTTTGTGCCGATTTAGGAACTTTGGCCAGGCCATCCTTCAACACATAGGCGTCCAGACCATTTTGATTAAGCAAAAAAACAGCTGCTGCTGCACGATCATCGGTCTCACTGAAAACAATATACTTGTGAAGCTTATTTAGTTTGCGTAGACCAAGGCGCAATTCAGTCACCGGTGTATTTTTTGCACCGGGCAAACTACCGCGAGAAAATTCATCCAGCTTGCGAACATCCAGCCATTCCACATCTGGGGCATCCATGGCTTTCGCTTCATCATAGGTTACATATTGCAACACGGGAGTAATTAACAGGCTTATGAAATCATCTTTAGACAGCCGCATAAGCTTGCCATCTTCCATCATCACAACGGTAGCATTTCGTTTACTGTTTGCTATTAATGCCTCTTCACCAAAACCGCTGCCTGCAGTCAGTACGGCAAGCTTCATTAATGGCGCATCAGGAGATACCCGACGAGCAACCTTGGCCTTGCCCTTGGCAATAATGTAATAATTTTCATCGATATCACCTTGCTTTATGATGATATCGTTGGCACGCACAGATACTTCCTCCATGCGCATCATCATCGCCTGAATATTTTCGGCGCGCAGTTTCAGGAAAACCTTGGATTGCAGAAACCGGCTCATCCAGTCCGTTTCTTCTTCCTCTGACACATCTAAATTAGAAACCTCATACGTCTGGTTGCTACCCCAGTTAACCAACATATCCAGCAGACTGGTATCGATGTTAAGCAAGGTGACCGCACCAATTGAAATAGCTGTAACGGTACGAGGTTTTTCCTGATCTAACGGCTGGCGAGCCTGTTTAGTATTCGCGGCCAGCCTGGTGGTTCGGCCACTGGCGTCAGTTAACTCCAGCTTCCCAGCAATAAGATATAGCGTGCGGTGATCCCGCTCACCGATAGAAAAAACAGTCACTCCGGATGCCACTTCCTCCAGGCGTGATTTAGCGCTCAACTCAGTCAGCATATCCGGCGTCAAATCACACAGGGGTGATAACGATCTGAGTAGTTTATGATCAAGTAATTGTTTGGCAGCGCTCATATTCTGTTTTAACGGGCCTAAATGTAGTAAAAAATGGTGGTAAAAAGCGCAATCTCTCCCACAGATTAACGCGGCACATCTCTTAGTATAGTAACGGCAGGCATGACGGAAGGTTTACTCTGATTTCTCAGTAAGTGAGTTTAAAAACAGAGAGATAGAGATACTGTGACAGGAATCACAGAGTCAATTGGAGCCAGGCCTCAAGGCCATGAGGAAATGGGAACAAAGTCCCTGAATATCGCTAGTTCTTGGGTTTAAGAACCGTCTTCAGGACAATAGGATCAAAGGCCTGCTTTCGCAATCGATTGCGGACTTTTCCCATCTCCCGGGCGCTTGTAAACGGCCCAACCCGGACCCGGTGCCAGGTTTGTTCACGATTGTAGTTACCATTGATAGTGATGCGCTGGATGTGTGACTCAAAACTCATCAGCGCCAGTTTGGCGCGCAAACGGTCGGCATCTTCAAACTGACGAAATGAACCTACCTGCAGGTCATACACCACCGTTTCACCACTACTGCTTTTTTCTCGCTCGGCAGCAATTTCCTGCTCGGGAATAAACACTTCCATTTCAGGCAACAGGTTGTAAAAGTCGAAGCGTGGTTTTTGTGCTAGGGCATCCTTCTGTTGAGAAGTTTTCTGTTCAGCAATAGCAGTACGACTTTTGTCTATCACAGGCGCGGGTTTATTTTCTCCCTTTTTCATTTCTATTGGGTTATCCAGCAGATAAACCAGCAAGGCGACGAACAAACCGATAGCCAAACCGCCCAGCATCCACACCCAACCGGGTGTTACTTTGGTTTTTTTACTCTTACGCCTGGAAGTATTTTTGTAATCTTTTGCCATTTTCTTACATCGACTCTGGCGCTGACACGCCTAACAAACCCAGACCATTGGCGATCACCTGCCTTGTGGCACGAATCAAACACAGTCGCGCATCACGCAGGGCTATATCGTCTACCAAAAATTGGTGTGCATTGTAGTAAGTGTGAAAATCGTTGGCGAGATCGCGCAGAAAATGTGCCAGCTGGTGAGGCTCATGATTCAGCGCCGCGCTTTCAACCATTTCTGGATAACGAGATAAACCGGTAAGCAAACTTTGTTCGTGAGATTCAGTTAGGACGGCAAGATTAGCCAGGCCGTTTTGACTATCGTGCTCAATTGATTTTTCATCAAGCTGACGCATCACACTGCATACTCTGGCGTGAGCGTACTGAATGTAATACACCGGATTATCACTGCTTTGTGACTTGGCCAGGTCCATATCAAAATCCATGTGCTGCTCGCACTTGCGCATCACGTAAAAGAAACGCGCCGCATCGTCGCCCACTTCTTCGCGTAACTCCCGCAACGTAACGAACTCGCCGGAACGAGTGGACATCTGTGCCCTCTCACCGCCACGATATAAAATTGCAAATTGCACCAGTAACACGTCAAGCTTACTTGCGTCATCACCCAGTGCTGTTAATGCCGCTTTTACGCGGGGTACGTAGCCATGATGATCGGCACCCCACACGTCTATAACACGATCAAAACCGCGCTCCAGTTTTTGCATATGATAGGCAATATCCGACGCAAAATAAGTGGTTTGGCCGTTGTCGCGTACCACCACACGATCCTTTTCATCATCAAAATCGGTAGAACGGAACCACCAGGCGCCGTCTTTTTCGTACAGGTGGTTGGCGACTTTAAGGCGTTCAATGGCGCGACCCACTGCACCCGTTTCAGTAAGGGAACGCTCGGAAAACCATTCTTCGTAGACCACACCAAAACCTTCCAGGTCACGACGGATATCTTCAAGAATACTATTGAGTCCGGCATCAAACACCGTCCGGTAACCCTTGTCGCCCAGTAACTCTTTGGCGCGGGAAATTACCGCATCGATATATTGTTCCTTGTCGCCGCCTTCGGATTCATCCTTAGGTAAATTACTGAGCACGATTCCAGCCGCATGCCGGAAAGCCTCGCCATGTTCACGGTGTACCGTCGCGGCAATGTCCCACACATAATCGCCCTTGTACCCGTTGACTGGGAAAGGCAATTCATCATTCTCGTTTTCACCGCACAGATCGAGATAACGCAGCCACACCGAGGCGGCCAGAATATCCATCTGCCGACCGGCATCATTAACATAATATTCACGATGAACTTTGTAACCAACCGCCGCCAGCAGGTCCGCCACCGCCGCACCGTAGGCCGCGCCACGACCGTGACCCACATGCAAAGGGCCGGTGGGGTTGGCCGAAACAAACTCCACCTGCACCGATTTATCGTCACCAATGTTGGATCGACCGTAAGCCTCGCCCGCTTCCAGCACCGCGCCCACCACCATAAAACCCGCCGCATCCGTCAACGTGAAATTGATAAAACCCGGGCCGGCAATGTCGACCTTCTCCAGTTGATCAGAGGCCGGCATCGCGGCAACGATTTTTTCCGCCAGATCGCGAGGCTTACATTTAGCTGGTTTGGCCAGCATCATCGCAATATTGCAGGCGTAATCGCCATGACTGGCATCGCGGGCACGGTCAATCTGGATTTTTGGCGTTAGGTCTGCGGGCAACACACCCTGACTTTGCAGGGTGGCAATGGCGGCTTGAACCAGGGAGGCGAGTTGTTGTTTCATTTTGGCTATTTATTGCTGGAAAACGTTACTGGAAAAGCGCCGCATTATCCCTTGATAGAGGCTTGCGGCACAAGAGAGTGATTGTACGTGGTTCCGGAGCCTATTGCTTCTGGCGCGTACGCGGATTCTCAGCCTTGGCGGGGTAGAGGGTTTTTCTTTTTGTGGAGAAAGGCTGCAAAACTTACCGCCTAAATCTCAATGTCTGCTTTGCAGCGAAAGCGATCATTAGAATTTCCCAGCATCAAAGCCTAGGTGGTAACGACACACCACCAGAAACCTTATGAATATTCAATATTCTTCCACCTACCTTTTTGTTTTCACTATCAGGCGTGAGATAAAAGAAGATGTAGTGCTTGTGAGATTCTCGAATTGAAGTCGGTTCGCCCCATAATAAATTATTATTTTTCAAATATTTCCCCGCAATATTTCTAGCATCGGGTTGCGTAATTTGTTTGTAATTATTTTCACTGGAAATCGCTGAACAACCAAGCAGACAGAATGAAAATAACAATGTAATAAATAATTTCATCATTTTCTCTAATGCACGAATGTCCGCTTTCAGTATAAAACAGACATTCAACTCCCTCATCCCACTGAAATCGGTTTACCTTCTTCATCCAAAGCAACAAATGTCAACGTCGCTTCAGTCACTTTCACCACATCATGCTGTTCTCGATTGCGCTCCGCATAAACTTCCACAAAAACAGTCAACGAAGTATTGCCAGTTTTTTGCACTTCGGCATAACAGCTGATGAGATCTCCCACGTAAACGGGCTTTTTAAATAAAAAGGAATTCACTGCCACCGTCACCACACGTTTTCCGGCACTTCGAAGCGCCGCAATGGAACCCGCCAGATCCACCTGCGACATTATCCAGCCGCCAAAAATATCGCCCGCGGCGTTGGTGTTTGTCGGCATCGCCACCAGGCGTGTGGTTGGTTCCCTCTCGGGTAAAGAGTTGGGTAAATCATCCATAACGTTCTCCATACGTTTCACTGTTATTTTTAAAACATTTCCTGCGGATCCACGTCAATGGACCACCTGACCTTCCGACCCAATTTTGAAGACTCTAACTGTTGAAGCCACGGGGTTAACAAGTTATGCAGGTCAGCGCGTGATGATGACTGCAATAACAACTGCGCCCGTATTCGCCCTGCCCGCTTTTCCATGGGGGCCGGAATCGGGCCAAGCAATAAAACGCTGCTAGCTCCTGCAGTTATCGACTCTGCCATTTCACGAGCTTGCTGCAAAAACTGCAAGGGCAAGGATGTATCCACTGCCTCAGCACGCAACAGTGCCATGTACTGGTACGGCGGCAACTCGGCCAGACGACGTTCTTCCAGTGCCTTGCTGGCAAAGCTTCCGTAACCTTCATCGAGCAATACCTTGAGCAAGGGATGATCGGGATGATGTGTTTGTATCAGCACCTGCCCCGCCTTCTCCGCCCTCCCTGCTCGGCCTGATACCTGAACAATAAGCTGAGCCATGTGCTCGGTGGCGCGAAAATCAGCACTGAATAAACCCTGATCGATATCAATTATGCCCACCAGGGTGACATCAGGAAAATGGTGCCCCTTGGCCAGCATCTGGGTGCCCACGAGAATACGTTTGCTGCCATCGTGCACACTATCGAGCAACGATTGCATCGCTCCTTTACGGCGAGTGGTATCACGATCAATACGTGCAATGCCTATGTCGGGGAACTGTATCGCCAACGCTTCTTCCAGGCGCTCGGTGCCGGTACCCACGGGTCTCAGTTCAGTACTGCTGCAATCAGGGCATTTTGGATCAGCCGGTCGTTCCGAGCCACAATGATGACAACGTAGCCGCTTGCTGCCTTTATCAAAAAAGAGCGTCATGTTTGAATCACAACGTTTGCAAGATGACGTCCAACCACAATCGTGGCAAAGCAATACCGGAGCAAATCCACGCCGGTTCAAAAACAACAGCACCTGACCGCCATTTTCCAGAGGGCGCGACATGGCATTCACCAAAGCAGACGATAAACCATCTGCCATGGGTTGTTTGCGCACATCAATGACCGCGATTTCGGGATGATTGGCTTTACCGGCGCGTTCAGGTAACACCAGCAGCTGATAACGTTTCTGCCTGGCGTTCTCAAGACTCTCTAACGAAGGCGTAGCCGAACCAAGAATGACAGGAATTTTTTCCAGCTGGCCGCGCTTCATGGCCACATCGCGGGCGGAATAACGGAAACCTTCCTGCTGTTTAAAACTCAGGTCATGCTCTTCATCAAGAATAATCACCCCAGGTTTTGCCAATGGCGTGAACACTGCTGAACGCGTCCCGATTACAATCGACGCTTCCCCTTCCTTTGCTTTCAACCAGGCGCTTAGCCGTTCATTGTTTGTCAGGCCCGAGTGCATCACGACAACCGGTTTTGAAAAACGCTCCCTAAACCGAGAGACTAACTGTGGTGTCAGGCCAATCTCGGGTACCAGCACCAACGCCTGTTCTCCGCGAGCCAACACTTTCTCGATGACGGTCAAATACACTTCGGTCTTGCCGCTGCCGGTCACTCCATCGAGTAAAAATATACCGAAGTCACCTAACTTAGCTGTCACCGCATCCACGGCTTTCTGCTGATCGCTGTTTAAAACCGGTGACACCACTTCAGAACTTGCTCTGCTGTCTGCCTTCGAACCTGATTCCAGTCCTGATTTCGATGATGAAACCTGCGTCTCGACACTCACCCAGCCCTTCTTCTGTAAAGACCGCATCACGGCACGCCAGTTACTCTGTACGGCGTCAATCTCCCTGGCAAACAAGCCACCTTTACTGGCCGCCAACAATTGCAACAAAGCTGCCTGTTTCGGCGCACGTGTGAGTGAATCAGGGTTCACATCACGTCCCTCTGTGGTCAAACGCCAACAAGATTCACCTTTTGCTTCAGCAGGTTTGCCCTGTCTTAGAATGGCGGGCAAGGCATTGTTGACCACCTCGCCTATCGGGTACTGGTAGTAAGTACTCGCCCACTTGAGAAGCGCCAATAACTCTGGTGAAAATAGAGGCTCTTTATCCAGCACTTCCTGAGCTGATTTGAGACGATTATGGGCCACCAGCGTACTGTCGGCGTGTTCCATCATTACCGCAACCGACGAAGTCCGGCCGAAGGAGACCCGCACCCGGCACCCCGGGGACGATCCACGATCAGACTCTGCTGATGGAAGGTAATCGAAGCTACGACGTAAGGGTGAAGGTACGGCAAGACGCCAGTAGGTTTTTGCGGGGGGCATGAGTCAATTTTACCCTAAAATCATTCACTGGATGTCATGCCACATTCGTTTATTTGGTGTGAAAAAAATAGATGGCGTTATGAAGAGCAAGTTCCAGTGTTTGAACTCACGAACAAAAATTATCGGTTAAACGTCACTCACTAATCCCATCCGCATTTAATATTAATATCTGTTTTAGCGTTATTGGTTCACAAGTCTTATCACTAAAAGTCGCTAACTCTATGTCCTGTAATGGCTTTATCGTTTATCCACAAAAGCTGTGGATAACTTTGTGGACAACATTATGAAAAAGGTCTTTTTACACTACAATACGAGTTCCATTTACAAATTGGTTACTATTTAACCACATGTTATTACTATATATTTCAACTAGTTAACAATCATTCAAGCACTTAGCAGCATTTTTGGCAATAATTTGCGCTGACAACCACCATTTCAACGTTCATGTGTATAACCGTCAAAATAAGCTCTAAAAAGTGTTGACACAAAGTAGCGTTTCTGGGGCCTAGTGAAATAACGTGTTTTTTAATCGTTCCCTGCAAAAACTTCCAGTCTCACATCGAATTTGCCAGAATGTGCATCCCTTAATACTATTCAAAAGACTCAACACACCCAGAATGAATCCTCAAAAACGCCTGCAGATTTTCCAGCGCCTGCAACAGCAAAATCCTGAACCCAGAACCGAGCTCAACTATCAGAGCCCATTTGAGTTGCTGGTGGCTGTGGTGCTGTCTGCCCAGGCCACCGACAAGGGCGTTAACAAAGCCACTACAATTCTGTTTCCGGCAGCAAACACCCCTGAGGCCATTCTGGCGTTAGGTGAGGATGGACTAAAGACCTACATCAAAACGATTGGACTGTTTAACAGCAAAGCCAGGCACATCATTAAAGCCTGTAAGATGCTGGTGGAACAACATCACAGCCGGGTTCCTGAGAATCGTGCCGATCTGGAAGCCCTGCCCGGAGTAGGACGAAAAACGGCCAACGTTATCCTGAACACCGCCTTTGGTCAGCCCACTATTGCTGTGGACACCCATATTTTTCGGGTATCAAACCGCACCAAAATCGCCCCAGGTAAAAATGTGGTCGAAGTGGAAAAAAAGCTGCTGAAATTTGTGCCGGATGACTTCAAGCAAGATGCTCACCATTGGCTTATTCTGCACGGCCGATATACTTGTGTGGCGCGCAAACCACGATGCGGCTCTTGTGTGATCGAAGATTTGTGCGAATACAAACAGAAAATTTACGAGTGAATATCTAACAATATGTTTGGACAGGACCGTAACCAGCTACGACAAATGTATATCGACGCCTGGCGCAAACATCAGGCAGGTGAAGTGATGCAGCCTCTAGAAGTTATGATATCCGAGGTGGTTGCCATGCATCCTGAATACCATGACATGCTGGGCAAAGGTGAAGATGCTCTGGATAAGGATTTTATGCCTGAAATGGGTGATTCCAACCCCTTTATGCACATGGGCATGCACATCGCCATCCGTGAGCAACTCAGTACCGACCGGCCACCGGGCATTGTCACGTCACATAAAAAATTATTGCTTCGTCTACAGGACCCGCATGAGGTAGAACATCAAATCATGGAATGTCTGGGACGTGCGCTATGGGAATCTCAGCAAAACAACGCAGCCCCGGACGAAGCACAGTACTTGCTCTGTGTTCAAAAACTCTAGCCTATAAGACCTTAGGCGAATCCCCTACAGGTTGAATTTTTTACCTATTAGATGATCAAGAGACAGTTTGCCCGGTCCCATTAGCATGGGTACCAGCAACATCAATCCCCATACCTGATGGTCACGTATGCCCGCTGCATTAATATCCGGGTAGGAAAGTACCGCCGTGATATTAAACACAAATAGAGCGATGGCTCCAAAACGACCGGCCAAACCAAATGCCAACAAAACAGGCAAAAAAAGTTCCGCAGCCGTACCCATATAAGCGGCAAGCTCATAAGGAATTACCGGCACAGCATATTCGTATTCAAACAAGTAAAGCGTGGAGTCCCAGGAGTTAAATTTAAGCATGCCTGACTTAAAAAAGACCCAAGCCACCCAAAGACGTAAGGCCAAAATGCTCAGCGGAGACAAATAATCCAATTTACCGTATATAGGTTTAATCAACCCTGTGGCTTTTTGCACTAATGCATTGTTCATAATATTCGACATAGTTATTCTCCAGCTTGCTAACTAATTTTTGCACACGAAAATTTATTTTTTTACGCCATCACCCACAGAAAACCCAACCACAATTCTGTTCATTACCGCATCCTGCAACACCTTGCTAACGTCACAGCCTGAATCAATATTCAACGCCGCCTGACAGGAAGTGTTAAATGTTTCCCCAACGGAAATTGCTTTTAGCATAGCGAACGTACCAGGATTCAATGAATGAAACGCGATTTGTTTACCTTCCCGAACAATGGCTAACTCCACACCACCTTCATTAAGGTCCACCACCCCATCACCGTTACTATCGCCGTTACTAACACCATTAAAAGCATCTTCCTGATTAACTTGCCAAATACGAAGAACAGGAAAACTTGATTGCAGCAAATAACACGTGGATGATAAAAATAACGTTAACTGCTCATACTGCAATTCTGACACTTGGGATAACTTGTTAATGTTAAGCATTTCTCCGACTGGAGAATGGAACGCAGCGTGATAAGCCCATTCAAGCCGAGCCACGTCAGGCAAATAAGGCAATGTTTCCAGCCCCAGGAAATTTTCCAGATATTCAGGAAAATTTTTGCCAAACTCATGGATATTGCCTGATGTCGAAGGATGAACCCTCACATAATTCTCTGCAACATGCGCAAAAAATTCGTCACCGACCAGTTTTTTTACAACCTCATAAACGCCGCCTAACGCTTCACTCAAACTAATAGAAACTCCGTGCTGGTAAATCCCCAGACGGCGGGCACCACTTAAACCGACATCACAAATTGAACTAGCATAGTTCTCATCCATGCCTTCAATCACCGAGCGCGCAAAACCTTCCTGCAACTTACGCAAACTGTTCATTGCTGGCCTCAGACATTGTTTTTCTGAACCGGGATTCTGGTAACTGGCTTTCGCGTATCTCGTCAGCTCGTTTAGCTTCACCTACTAACACATCAAGTTTCGGCAAGTCTTTATCCCATTCTATCAACGCCGGCACGGGACCAAAACGATTGACCGCTAACCGATACAACTCCCATACCTCATCGCAAACCAGATGATCATGGGTGTCTAATCGAATCACGCCGCCATCTATTTCCTTAACGGTGTGGCCTGCAAGGTGGATTTCTTTTACTACGTTTACCGGAATACTTTGGATAAACCGTTCTGCATTAAAACCATGGTTCATGGCATTAACATAAATATTGTTTACATCAAGCAACACGGCGCAACCAGAGCGCTGCGAAAGTTCGGTTACAAACTCCCATTCAGGAATGGTTGATACCCTGTACTCTAGATATGAGGAAACATTCTCTATCAAAATCTGCCTGCCAAGAAACGCCTGTACTTCATCGATTCGCTGAACCATATGATCCAGAGATTCTTGCGTATAAGGCATTGGCAGTAAATCATTAAAATACTGATCATTAACTGATCCCCAGGACAGGTGCTCTGAAACCAGGCCTGGCTCAATACGATCGATTAAATGCTTTAGATTAATTAAATGTTGCTGGTTCAGAGGGTCAGTGGAACCAACAGACAAACCAACACCATGAAGACTAACCGGGTATAAATTTCGTACCCGTTCCAGGTATTCAAAAGGTTTGCTACCACCACTCTTGGCTAAGCTCGCAGCACCCAGCCCAAAATAATTTTCGCTGTGCGCCTCAACCCAGCCAATATCCGGTTGCTGTTCCAGAATATCTTCAAAATGCTCCGCGCGCAGACCTATGCCTGCACGCGGAGGTATGTTCATTTCTGTGCTGTCACCAACTGAATTGAGGTCAAGTGTCGCCATAACAAAAGCTCTAATGAAACTCGTAATGTAAATTTAGGCTTTTGGTTTCAGGCTAGCGCCAACAATTTTCTCGCAGCTGCCTTTGGGCAACGCAATAAATGCTGTGGGTTTTCCATCAACTTCTGCTGTACCAGCACAAGCACTGTTAGAAGTTTGGCAGTCATTTTGGCCTGCCTTAACAATGCCATAGCATTTTTCCATTTTCTTTTTGCCTGCTTCTACAGGTTGGCTGGCGGCCATTACAGTGACTGCAAACAAGCTGGCAAGTGCTGTATGGGCGATCAATTTACTTTTTTTCATTTTATTTACTCCATCGTTGTTAGTTTGATTGTTAATTTAATTTCAAGTTAGATCAGGAAGGCAGAATGATTTTCTATCACTCCATTGTCGTTACAGCACTATGATGAAATAAGATCAGGAATGTTAC
>JAUWVK010000022.1 GCA_030617485.1 Gammaproteobacteria bacterium | reverse complement strand
CGAATCGGGTCAATAGGCGGAGTGGTTACCTGTGCAAACTGTTGCCGGAAATAGTCATACAGGGAACGCACCTTGCGTGAAAGCACCGGCATAGGGGTATCGTCACCCATGGAGCCAATCGCTTCCGCACCGGCTTCGGCCAGAACACGCAGCACCTGGTCACGTACTTCGAAGCTCACCTGGAACAGTTTTTGATAAATATCCAGCATGTGGCTATCCATGGGCAGGCCACAGATCTCACCTTCAAGTGAAGTCGTGATTCTTTTAGCGCCAGCGGTGAGCCATTGCTTGTAAGGGTGACGTTCCTTGAGCATGGTATCGACGTCTTCCGGCAACAGTAGTTTGCCGGTTTGTGTGTCTGCAGCCAGCATCTGGCCGGGCTTCAGACGACCTTTGGCAACGACGTCTTCCGGTTTGTAATCGTAAACACCGATCTCGGAGGCGAGGGTGATGTGCCGATCTTTGGTGATCACCCAGCGCGCAGGACGCAGGCCATTACGGTCGGTGGAGCAGGCCGCATAGCGGCCATCGGTCATGACGATGCCGGCGGGGCCGTCCCATGGCTCCATGTGCATGGAACTGTATTCGTAAAAGGCGCGCAGGTCGGTGTCCATATTGGTGACGTTTTGCCAGGCAGGCGGTACCAGCAGGCGCATGGCCTGGAAGATGTCCATGCCACCGGCGAGCAGGGCTTCAAGCATGTTATCCATGGAGTTGGAATCTGAACCTGTCATGGAGACCAGCGGGCGTACATCTTCCATAGGGATGTGCGGGCTTTCAAACTTGTGGCCACGCGCCACGGACCAGTTGCGGTTGCCCTGTACGGTGTTAATTTCGCCATTGTGGGCGAGATAACGGAATGGCTGGGCCAGACGCCATTGTGGCCAGGTGTTAGTGGAGAAACGCTGGTGGAACACGGCAATGGCCGTTTCCATGCGCTCATCCTGCAGGTCTTTGTAGAACACTGGCAGGTGCTCTGGCATCACCAGACCTTTGTATGACACCACATTTGCCGACAGACTGGGAACGTAAAACACGTCATCGTTGGGCTCGATAGCCTTCTCTGTACGTCGGCGGGCGATATAGAGATGCTGTTCAAAGCGGGTGGCGTCCATATCGGCGCCCGCATTGACAAATATCTGCTCGATAATGGGCAGGCTTCTCAGCGCTTCCTCACCGCAGGTGCTGGGATCGGTTGGCACGGTGCGCCAGCCCAGGACTTGCAGGCCTTCAGTAGTGAGCTCGTTTTCTAATTGGGTGCGCGCATTTTTTGCTTTAGCCAGATCTGTATTCAGGAATACCATGCCGACGGCGTAATGCTCGCTTAGCTCAAATCCCTGTTCCTTGGCACAAATTCGCAGGAAACCATCGGGTTTTTTTATCAGCAGACCACAGCCGTCGCCAGACTTTCCGTCAGCTGCAACAGCGCCACGGTGGGTGAGTCGAGCCAGTGCATCGATAGCGGTGGTGACCAGCCAGTGACTGGCTTTGTTGTCCATTTGGGCAATGAGCCCAAAGCCACAGTTATCTTTTTCAAAACTGGGTCGATAGAGGCTTTTATTATCTGGTGCTTTGTTCACGCTGTTTAGTGCCTTCCGCTCTACGTTTGGGTAGTTTTATTATAATAATCAGGCATTTAGCAGGAAATACGCCTGGATTTCTGCAGCCGTCCCGAGGTTGAACGGCTCAGCATTATACCGGTGCTCTACATTGTGTTCAATCTGGCTAAAGCCCTGTGTTGTCAGGGTTTTGGCGGACTTTGGGTATGGATTCAGACGAGGTTTCTTGTGAGGCTGTTTTTTGGAAACAGGGTGCAAGATTGGGTTATGTAATTAAGGGCGAGTTTTACTGATGTCCGTTTTGATGCTTTTGATGCTACGCACCCAGGGTTTGAGATCCTGGAGTTTTTTAGGCAGCTGGTTTATTGCGCTGTTGGCCGCCTGTTTGTGTGGGTAGACGCCATAAATAAGGCCATACCAGGGTTTGTTATTGCGAACACTGCGGTAAAAAGCAATATTGTTGTAGAGCTTATGCTCGCCAATAAATTCTTCAATTGTTTTGAGGTTTTCACCAGCAACAATTTGCAGCGTGTAGTGTTTAGAGTTTTGATCCAAAATCCAGTTTTCTTTTCTTGGAATGGTGTTTATTTTGATAGTGGGTTGCGTCGTTTCTTTTTCTTTTGGCTTTTGGTTCACCACGGCTTTTGTTGTTGGTTGAGGGGGTACAGGTTTAACTGTTTTTACTGTGCTTGTTTCGGAGGGGCGAGTTTGATTTCGTTGTTTTAATTTTTCCACAAGTGTGGTTGCAGGCTTGAGAGCTGGTTTGGCAGTAATCACTGCAGGCGTTAACTTATTTTGAGGTGCTGATGTTGTGTTGGAATTGTCATCCACTGTATCTGTGAGTTGGACTATCCACTGATTAACATCATGTTGAAAAACAAACAAAGTAGTCACTATGGCGATAGTTATTATCAGGCCAAGGAGCCTTGGAGTGTGAAACGTTTTTGCATCAAAGCCAGGCGTAGACTCCTGTATATTTTTTGGGAGAGAGGCTGTTAATATATTGTGAGCTAATTCATTTATTCGAGCAGGCCAGCCATAGGATTCTGTATATAATTTATGTAATGCGGGCTGAGTGAATAAGTCATTGTTGGAAAAGTTGGCTGCGGACAATCGGTCTAATACATATTGAGCAGTTTGTTCCTCGCTAAAAGGCTGCAAGTCCACGACGCGTTGAGGAAGGCTGGAATATTGGCTAAGTAATGGATCATTGAGTTTACCCACTAACGCCTCCGTACCGAACAGGATAATGCGTAGTAGCGGTTTATTAACAGTGGATATTAATGAAGCCATTTCCATCACTTTTTTAATCGCCATGACGGGGAGTTGGTCTGCGTCATTAATTAGCATGACGCTATACTGGCCTTTTCGTTGCGCTAGATCGAACTGGATTTTCATTTGTTCGAGTAAGTCGCTGTGGGTTGCCCCCTTAAATTCCATTCCCATTTGACGAAAAAGTTGCTGCAGTATTTTTCGCTCGTCAAGACCGTCCTGGGCTTCTATGCGAGCAAACTTCCAGTTTTCTGGTGACGTTGCTATGAACTGTTGAAGCAAGGTTGTTTTGCCGCTGCCTTTAGGGCCGGTTACTATCATTAGTTCATTGCCGAACTGTGTAAGGTGTTGCAGGGTTCCTAGCCTTTGTTTACGGGAAGGTTCTGCATAAAAAAGGTCATTTTCAATTTTTTGGCCAAAGGGGTCGCGAGTCATGCCGTAGAAAGACACGTAGGAGGGTGCGTTTGTTTTTAGTGCATTATTGTTGTGCATATTCCTTAGGCTGGAGCCTGTTCCCCTCTCATGAATACGACATGATAGCCACGTTTAATCTGGGAGTCTCTTGTCTTAATTAGTGCAGCGAGCGCCTGGCCATGGTCGGCGTAATGAGTTTTAGTCACTTTGCCTGATGAACCTTGCACTCCATTTTCTTTCACCAGTGTCCAGCCATCAATCAAATCTTCCTGTAATAACAGGTGAAAGTAGCGAGGGTTTCCATCTGAACCCGGGCGTGTTTGCAGATAAATGCGCATATATTGCTGGCCGTTTAGGCGGAGTCAGTAGTAGTGGAGATACGTTTATGCTCACTAATCGCAAATCGATCTGTCATGCCTGCAATGTAATCGGCGATGCTGCGAGCTCGACCTATATCTCCATCAGACTCTTCTAGCTTGCGTACGTTTTCTTGTTGCTCAAGCGGCAAAAGTTTTGGATCGTTAATTAAAACATCAAATAACACCTGAATAATATTTTTGGCTTTAGTGCTCATATCATCAACACGGTGATGTCGATATAGATTATTGCGCAGGAACTTTTTTAGCTCGAGGTTCATGGTTTGCATCTCGTTGCTATACTTTACCAGTGGATCGGGGTGCGCGAGTATATCGTCTCGATTGGCCGGGTTTTCTTTTTTTAAGAGCTTGTTGGTGGTGGAGAGTAGGTCAGTAACCTGCACATTAATTATGCGTCTGATGATTTCATGTATCGCCCGTTTTTCTGATAATTTTGGGTATGCAGACATTACAATTGAATGCTGCTTGGCAAATATTTTTACTTCGCATAGTTGATCGATAGTAATAAGTCCTGCGCGCAGGCCATCGTCTACATCATGATTGTTATAGGCGATTTCATCACCGATGTTTGTGACTTGAGCTTCCAGGCCTGGCTGCTGTTTGTTTATAAAGCGTTTACCAATATCGCCAAGTTTTTTCGCATTTATGAGAGAGCAGTGTTTAAGAATGCCTTCCCGGCTCTCAAAGCTGAGGTTAAGACCATTAAAGTCGGCATATTTTTCCTCAAGTTCATCGACTATGCGCAATGACTGAAGATTATGCTCGAAACCGCCGTAGTCTTTCATGCATTGATTAAGAATATCTTGTCCGGCATGACCGAATGGGGTGTGACCCAGATCATGAGCCAGGGCAATAGTTTCGGTAAGTGCTTCGTTGAGATTTAATGCGCGAGCAATGGATCGACTAATTTGTGCCACTTCTATGGAGTGCGTTAGCCGCGTTCGAAACATATCCCCTTCATGGTTAACAAAAACCTGTGTTTTGTATTCAAGTCTTCGGAAGGCACTGGAATGTACTATACGGTCCCTGTCTCTTTGAAATTCCGTACGGGTATTTGGTGCAGGTTCCGAAAACTGACGACCGCGGGACTGATTTTCCCATGAGGCGTATGGGGCAAGTCCATCAGGTGTATTCAAGTTACTAGTGAGAACTGGCTGCACGGTGGAATTCATTCAGGGTGTCAGAAAGTAAGTCAGGTTTATAATCATCGCTGATAAAACTTTCGCCAATATCTGTTAACAGTACAAATCTGATTCTTCCTGCCTGAACTTTTTTATCTACGGCCATTAAATTCATGAATTTTTCTGCATCTAGTTCAGGTGGGGTATTGACGGGTAACTTTGCTAATTTCAGCATGGTTTGTATGCGCAACATTTGTTCCTGATTGATCCAGCCGTGTCGCAAAGAAAGATCAGCCGCCATTAACATGCCGGTGCCCACGGCTTCGCCATGCAGCCATGAGCCATATCCCATACCTGCTTCAATGGCATGGCCAAATGTGTGGCCTAGATTTAACAGAGCTCGCTGACCAGCTTCTTTTTCATCCGCAGCCACAACCTCTGCTTTATTTTGACAGGAGCGTTCGATTGCATAAGCAAGATCTACAGGATCCTTGTTTAGCAAAGCAGGGATGTGCTGTTCTAACCAGTCAAATAATTCGGGGTCGCGAATAAGTCCATATTTAATTATTTCTGCCAGGCCGGCAGACAACTCTTTATCTTCCAGAGTGTTTAGCGTGTCAGTATCGATTAATACACATTGAGGTTGGTGAAAGGCGCCGATCATGTTTTTGCCCATGGGGTGATTAACGCCTGTTTTGCCCCCTACGGAAGAGTCAACCTGTGCTAATAATGTGGTAGGGATCTGGATAAAATTAACCCCACGTTGGTATGTTGCGGCTGCAAAGCCGGTTATATCTCCTACAACACCACCGCCAAGCGCTATCAATGTGCATTGTCGATCAAAGCGGTTTTTTAATAATGCATCGAAAATCAGATTAACGGCGTCTAACGTTTTGTATTGTTCTCCGTCCTGGAGAATAACGGTTTCGCATTGATAATTTTTCAGGCCGGAGAGCGTTTTATCCAGATAAAGCGGGGCAACTGTATCGTTGCTTACGACTAACACCTGTTGTCCAGATATATGGTCGGCCAGCAATTCTGGGTTACCCAATAGGTCGCGGCCGATGTGGATTGGGTAGCTGCGATCGCCAAGGTCTACAGATAGAGATTTTATTAAGTTCATTTATGATTATTTAGATTTATTGATTATCATCATATGTTGTGATCATTAATTATAGATAAAATGTTTTTTACAACATTGCGTACTGGTTTGTCATCAGTTTCAATCACAATATCAGCCACTTCTCGATATAGAGGATCACGTGTGGCGATTATTTCTTCTAGCTTTTTTCGGGGGTTTTCTGTTTGCAACAGAGGCCGATTTCGGTCCTTGTTGGTGCGGTTAAATAACTGTGTGAGAGGCGCGCTGAGGTATATGACAAACCCATATTTTGTTAGCAAGGCGCGGTTATCAGAATCCAGCACGGCGCCGCCGCCTGTTGCCAGAACAATGTCCTGTTTTTGCGTTAATTCAATGAGAGTATTTTTCTCCCGTTTGCGGAATCCTTCTTCACCTTCCAGCTCAAAAATCAGAGGAATATTCGCACCAGTATGTTTTTCAATTTCACGATCGCTATCGTAGAAATCACGCCCAGATTGTTGAGCGAGCTGTTTGCCTATGGTGGTTTTCCCGGCCCCCATGGGTCCGACAAGGATGATATTACGTGCCATGTTTTTCCAAACTGTGATTGTGGGGAGATTATATCGGGTTTGAGAGGATATTGACCAATAAGGATTTCAGGGTTTCAAAACTGAGAACGGCGCCATTTGGCGCCGTTCTCAGTTCTTATGGATGGGTAATATGAACTTATACTATTTTGAGGTTAGTTCCTGTTTCAGGATCTTCGGTGTGACAAAGATCAGCAACTCACTTTTCTCACTTCGTTCGTGAGTTGATCTGAATAGGGCGCCGATAAAGGGCAGGTCACCAAAGAAGGGGACACGCTCTACATCGTTTCGGGTGTTTTGTTCGTATATTCCACCCAGAACAACTGTTTCGCCATTATTCATTAGCACCTGAGTCTGTATCTCCTTGGTATCAATGCTGGGAATGCCGCCAAACAACAGGCCGACGCTGTCTTTATTCACCTGTAGATCAAGGATAATGCGATCGTCCGGGGTGATTTGAGGCGTTACCTTTAACTGTAGAACGGCCTCTTTGAAAGACACAGTAGCCGCGCCACTGGAGCTGGCTTCTCGATAAGGTATTTCAGTACCTTGTTGGATGATCGCTTCATGCTGGTTAGAGGTAATGACACGTGGATTGGAGAGCACTTCACCACGATTTTCTGTTTGTAAGGCGGATAGCTCCAGATCCAGCAACGTATTGGCGCCAAGGAGTGATAATGCAATCCGGCCAGCATTACCAATGACAGGCATGTTGACGTTCAAGCGTTGTGTCGGACTTGGGCCCGCTAGACCTCCGCCTAGTAACATTACGTCTGTGCCGCTGAGAGAGCCCGTCGAAAACCCTTGATTAGTAGGATCATTATTTATGGCTAAATCCTGTGCTGTTACACCAAAGCGTACACCAAGGTCCTTGGCAAAATCATCGTCAGCAATGACGATGCGAGATTCAATTAAGACCTGGCGAACTGGGATATCCAGTGTGTTAACCAGCTTGCGTACAATGTTAAGTTTTTCAGCTGTGTCTGAAACAATTAACATATTAGTGCGCTCATCGACACTGACATCTCCTCGACTAGACACCAGGCCACCCTTCGACTTGAGGAGTGTTGCAAGTTCTGACGCCTTGGCAAAATTGACCTGAATCAATTCGGTTCTTAATGGCGCAAGCTCTTCAATCTGTTTATTGGCTTCAAGCTCAAGTTTTTCCTGCGCGGCTATCTCTGCGGCAGGAGCTACCAGAATGACGTTACCAGCCTTGCGCATAGCCAGACCTTTCGTCTTAAGGATGATATCCAGAGCCTGATCCCAGGGAACGTTCTTGAGACGTAGCGTCAGGTTGCCGGCTACAGAATCACTGGTCACCATGTTGAGATTGGTAAAGTCCGCAATCAACTGGAGCACGGCCCTTACTTCGATATCCTGAAAATTCAGTGAGAGTTTCTCTCCGGTATAATCAAAAGCATCCTTTTTAGCGGAGGCTTTTTTCTCCTTGGGGATTTCTTTGACCTCAATGGTGTAGGTACCCGCGGTATGGTATGCAAGGTATTCGTAATCACCTAGTGGCGTAATAGCCAGGCGTACTCTGTCGCCAGACTGAGTAATGTCGATGAACTGCACTGGAGTGGCAAAATCGACTACGTCCAGGCGTTGTAGAAGGTTGGCGGGTAATCCCGTGTCACCAAATTCCACAAATATTTGTTGTCCGGATTCTCCCGTACTGATGGGGGTATCTTCATCGGAAAGGGACACGATAATACGTCCTTCGCCCTTTTTGCCGCGACGGAAATCAATATTAGTAATACGATGCAACCCGGTGGTTGCCGTGGCAGCAGCTCCAGCCGCGCTTGTGACGAGCGAGGAAGATGTGGTGCTTGTTGCGGTGCGACTTCCAGCGAGTGTGACAATAACGTTGTTCCCTGAAACCTCGCTTTCAAAAGGGATTAGTTGCACAAGGTTTATAATGACACGGGTGCGGTTACCGGCTTCTACAGCAGTAATGCTTTTTGCCAGGCCAATACCAATGTTTTTATTTTTCCAGCCTAGTGCGCTGCTGCTGTTTGGAAAGTCCAGAACAATGCGTGCCGGGTTATTAATGGTGAAGTTTCCAGGATTGGCTACCGGGGCAGAAAAGGCCAGACGCACCTGAACACTATCTCCAGGTAAAGAAGTAAAGGTGACTTTTTTCAGGCTGGGGCCTTTTTTAGCAGAAGATTTTTTTCTGGGTGCGGGTTTGCTTGCTGGTACTAGTTTAGGTGCGGCCATAGCAACAGGTGCTGGCTCAGCCTTGGGTGCTTCTGCCATAATCTCATCAGCTTCCTGGCTGTTGCTTAGAGTCAGGAATATATTTTTGTCTTCTGTGCGCAGCTGATATGTCACAAGCTTGTCGACACTGATGATGACGCGTGTACGACCTTTTGCCTGTACCGCTTTAATGTTTTTGGCAACACCTACATCGATTGGCAGAGGCAGGCTCCAGGGTAAGTTATTGTTAACGCCAGGAAGATCCAGAGAGATACGAGCTGGATTTTTTGAGGTGAAGTCTGTTGGGTTTGGTGCTTTATCTGATAGAGCAATGCGTATTTCAACACCGTTGTTTGGTAGCTTTTTGAAGTCGATAAAGTCGAGCGTTTTTTGCAGTTCATCTGCACCAATGGCATTAGCAGATACCGCTAACAAGAAACAAGCTAGCAGCATTCTCGCCTGCCTTGCTCTTGTTGCAATTATATTGATTGTGTTTGCAGCACTCGATAACTGTCTGACAACGCCCATGTTTAGTATCCTCGTTGGCATCATTCGCTTGCGGAGAGAGTTGAAAGTCGTTCTATCCAACCCCCCAATCCGTCTGGAACGATTTCTTTTAATTCAAGCTCTGATTCAGTAATTTTGATAATTTTGCCATTGTTTTGACCCATATGACGACCCCTGGTTGTGCGATGTAAAGTGCCATCAGGCGCTCTGAGCAAAGCCCAACGTTTCCCATTTTTTTCCAGGCTACCCATCATCTTCAGGCTTCCCAGGGCAAACTCTTCCAGTACATCTTTTTCTCGAGTCGTATCAGGTCTTGGTCCTTCACCTGTTTTACCTGCTTCGACAGCCTTGGCTGGTAAAAACGGGTCACGTAAGGACTCTTCGTCATAGGCATAAACTTCAAATGTTTGGGGTTCTGGCAAAGGTGGAATACGTCCTTTCTTCTGAGCGATAGTGTCGCTGACAAACTGACGTAAATCTGCATCTGGTGTATCACTACACGCGACAAGCCCAACTGAGAGGGCGATTATTCCCAGATACCGTCCAAAAGGTATGCTGCGATCAGCATAACAAAACCATGAAAGAATGGTATTTCCTGTACTTTGCTTGTGGGTAGACAAATGTTCCATAGTGATCATCTTTTACCCTTCTTTCTGCCTTTCTTCTTTCTACCAGCCGTTTCAGAGTTTTCAAGGTATCGGTATGTCTTAGCCGTAGCTACCATGGACATATCGCCGCCTTTCTTCTTTGAAATAGAAAAATCGTGCAGGGTGACAATCCGGGATAGCGCAGCTGTGCCACTGACAAAATTACCAAATTGATGGTAGTTCCCTTTTACACGGATTTTAATAGGTAACTCAGCATAAAATTCCTGAGGAGATTCAGATTCAGGTTTAAAATATTCAAATGTCAGACCACTCTGAATGCCAACACGTGATATGTCATCTAAAAGGCCAGGAACCTCGGTTTTACCAGGTAATTGTTGTAGCAGAGTACCAAAAGATCGTTCCATTTCTATCATTTGCTCTTTGTACGCAGCGAGGTTTCTAGCTTTACCCTGTTTGAATACAAAGGTCTTTTTTAAGGTTTCTTCTTTGGCCTGAGCTTTTTCCAGGACCTGTAGCTGATCGCTTGTGTCTAGATAGTAACCGGCAAATAAAATGGCGCCGCATAATAACAAAATGACAATGATTCTGGCTGCAAGCGGCCAGCTACCAATGTTGTTTGGGTCCAGGTTTAGGTTGTTGAGATCAGACAGGTTCATTTTGCTGCCTTTGTGTCTAAAGCATCAAGTTTTGCTTGTGATGCGGTGAGCTTAAACCAGCTAGCGCCTGGGTATTGAGGTTTATCCGCCTCAATGACCGAGAGTTTTGGATTTGTGAGCCATGGCGAGTCATTAAGATTGCGCATTAGTTGGGAAACGTAATCATTTGAGTCCGCAATGCCTTCCATTGTTATGCTTTCACCTTTTTTATTAAGGCTAAGTAAAACTACCTGGTCAGGGAGAGTTTTTGAGATTTCATCAAACAGATGCACTATCACTGGCCGAGTGCCCTGGAGTTGCTGGATAACTTTCATTCGAGCCAGTAATGCGGCTTTTTCTTTTTCCAGCGTGTTTATTTCTTTGATTTGTTTGTCAACAATAGCAATTTGGTCACCCATGTATTTGTTGCGATTATCCTGATCGCTAATCATGCCAGCCATTCGGAGATGAACTAAAACGATAATGCCCAGCATTACTACAACGGCGCCGACAGCGACATTGATTAACTGTCGTTGTTTTTCGCTACGAAGTTCTTCGCGCCATGGTAGAAGGTTAATGTGTGGCATTAATCAAAACTCCTCAGTGCGAGTCCACAGGCAATCATCAGTGACGGTGCATCATTGCTCAGCGCCTGGGCCTTAACTTTGGAGGCTAGCGACATATTGGTGAATGGGTTGGCAACAGAAGTGCTGGTGCCAACGCGCTCTTCAATCAGTTCATCTGCACCTGGTATAGAAGCACTTCCGCCTGCCAGTACAATATGACTTACGGAATTGTGTTGACTGGAAGAAAAGAAGAATTGCAATGACCGGCTTACCTGTTGGGCCATCGCATCTTTAAAGGGATCAAGCACTTCGGGAATATAGTTGTCTGGCAGGCCGCCCTGACGTTTGGCCATGCCAGCTTCTTCATAGGACAAACCATAGCGACGTTGTATTTCTTCAGTAAGTTGTTTGCCGCCAAAAACCTGATCGCGGGTATAAATGATTTTTTCATCATGGAGCACACTCAGTGTGGTCATGGTGGCGCCAATATCAATAATGGCGATAGTTTTGCCTTCGGTGCCACCGGGAACCTGAGATGAGATAAGCCCAAAGGCATTTTCCAGGGTGTATGCTTCAATATCGACGACTTTTGCGGTGAGGCCGCCGAGTTCTACAGCCGCTACTCGTGAATCCACATTTTCACTGCGTGAGGCAGCGAGAAGGACATCAACGGTATCCGGGTTGTCATCAGAGGTTCCAAGGATTTCAAAATCAAGATTAACTTCTTCCAGGGAATATGGAATGTATTGGTCAGCTTCCAGCTCAATTTGGCTTTCCATTTCATCTTCGGAGAGCGACGCTGGCATGGTGATCACTTTGGTAATAACAGATGAGCCAGCGACAGCGACACAGACATTTTTAGTGCGCGACCCTGAGCGTTTGGCGACACGTCGTATGGCTTCGCCAACAGCCTCGACGTCAGCAATATTTTTTTCAACCACAGAATTTGGCGGCAAAGGCTCTGCCGCGAAGGCGTCAACACGGTAACCTTTACCATGCAGGCTTAATTCAAGGAGCTTGACCGATGTCGAACTAATATCGAGACCGATGAGCTGTGGTTTTTTCTTAGCAAATAATTTGGCTAACTGCACTCTATTATCTTCCTGTTTTTTCATTTTCTATGCAGACAAGCTGATTATCGGTAGCCAATCGGCAAACTTTACTATAGATCAAGAATTGCATAAGAAAAAATTAGTATTTGGTTGATTCGATTAGAAGTTTTATACTCTGTTAGCAACAATGTCCATGAACACTATCACAAAATTCCGCGATTTGAAGCGTTCTTTGAGCTTACCCAGGCGCTGGTGGCTTGTGGTCGGCGGAATTGGTGTTTTTTTAACCACGCTTCTTGTGTTGGGTATTTACCTCATTATTGTCCCCAATTTACCTTCTGTAGATGTTCTGAAAGATGTTCGTTTGCAGGTGCCATTCCGAGTTTATAGCCGTGATATGAAGCTTATGGCCGAGTTTGGTGAGAAAAAACGAACACCCATGGATTATGCAGAGTTTCCGGATTTGATGGTTAAAGCCGTTTTAGCCGCAGAAGATTCACGATTTTTTGAACACTCGGGGGTTGATTACCAGGGGCTATTGCGCGCGGTATTTTACCTGGTGCGGACTGGTGAAAAGGGGCAGGGGGGAAGCACGATCACGATGCAAGTGGCGCGAAATTTCTTTCTCAGCCGTGAAAAAACTTACCTGCGAAAGATCAACGAGATTATGTTGGCGTTTAAGATTGAAGATAAGCTGAGCAAGCAGGATATTCTTTCCCTCTATTTAAATAAAATATACCTGGGCAACCGGGCCTACGGTGCTGGGGCTGCTGCGCAAGTTTATTATGGTTTGAACGTTGGGAAATTAAACGTGGCACAGTTGGCGATGATTGCAGGCCTGCCAAAAGCCCCTTCCCGATATAACCCCATTATTAACCCGTCAAGGGCGCTGATACGGCGTAATTATGTGCTGGGCCGTATGCGGTCGCTGGAATACATCAGCGAGGATGAATATAACGAAGCAATAAAAAGCGTCGACGATGCACGCCTTCATGGCCTTTCCAAAGAGGTGACAGCACCTTATATAGCTGAAATGGTTCGCGCAGAGATGATCGAGCGCTACGGTGATGCGACCTATTCAGACGGGTTTAATGTGATCACCAGTCTTGACTCAAGACTGCAAAAGGCGGCCAACAATGCTCAACGTAATGCGCTACTTTCCTACGACAAGCGTCACGGTTATCGGGGACCGATATCACGGCAGCTACTGAATGATGAAAGTGGCGAAGAGCAGTGGATGAATTTGCTCAGAAAGCACAGGGAGATAAACAACCTGCTGCCCGCACTGGTGCTGGAAGTCGTTGAACAAGTAGCGATTGTTTATGAGCCCCACCGCGGTGTGCTGAGGATTGACTGGCCCGGTTTGAAGTGGGCAGCACCGGGAACGGGGTACGGCCGTATGGGTGAGATGCCTAAACTGGCTGCAGATATCCTTGCTCGTGGTGATGTTATTAGGATAATGGAGGACTCCACTGGCCAATGGAGTCTGGCACAAGTGCCCGTTGTGGAAGGAGCTCTGGTATCGCTCGACCCCAATGATGGCGCAATTCGTGCCCTGGTGGGCGGGTTTAATTTTGTGAACAGTAATTTCAACAGAGTGACGCAGGCAGAAAGACAGCCGGGATCTAATTTTAAGCCATTTACCTATTCTGCTGGACTGGAAAAAGGCTTTACTCTGGCTAGCCTTATTAATGACGCTCCTGTTGTATTTGAAGATGAGGGTCTGGAAGCGACCTGGCGCCCGGAAAACTATAGTGGCAAGGTTTTTGGGCCCACTCGCTTACACGAGGCTCTGGTGAAGTCCAGAAACCTGGTTTCTATCCGATTGCTTCGTGCTATCGGTATTTCTTATGCAATTAAATACGTGTCGCGATTTGGATTTGATAAACGGCGTCTTCCGAAGGATTTGTCATTGGCTTTGGGTAGTGGCGCGGTAACACCGCTGGAAGTGGTGTCGGGTTACTCTGTATTTGCCAATGGTGGCTATCGGACTATTCCTTATTTCATTGACCGTATTGAAAATGCTGACGGTGAAACCGAGTATCACGCGGAGCCGTATGTGGTCTGCAAATTCTGTGAAGCTGAGGCCAAATCCAGAGCTAAAAAAGAGGCACGATTGGGTGCGTCAGCGGTTATGGCGGTGGATACAGAAACAGGGTTAATAACAGATGAAGCGGATCTTTTTATTGGGCCGCCCATTCGGGAAGAGATGCCCCCGGTTAATATCGCGCCACGAGTCATAACGCCGCAAAATGCCTATTTAATGCGTACTTTAATGATGGATGTTATCCGCCGTGGTACCGGTCGGCGAGCTTTGGTTCTGAATCGAAAAGATATCGGCGGTAAAACGGGGACGACGAACGATCAACAGGATGCCTGGTTTTCTGGGTTTTCGCCGGACGTAGTAACAACAGCCTGGGTTGGTTTTGATAAACCTCAACCTCTGGGGGAGCGTGAAACCGGAGGTCGCGCTGCGTTGCCCATGTGGATTGAATTCATGAGAACAGCTTTGAAGGGTTTTCCTGTGAAACCTTTGGTTCAACCGCCAGGGCTGGTTACCGTTAGAATTGATCCTGAGACCGGGTTGTTGGCGGGCGCAGATCATCCAGATGCGATCTTTGAGACTTTCAGGGTTGAAAATGTGCCAAAGCGCCACGCTCAGGATTCTCAAGAAGTGTCTATAGAAGGTATTGCTTCCGACTCAGCTACGGATGAGTCGCGTGATAGTACTGTGTCGGAGGAGCTTTTTTAGTTAGTGTCTTTGCTTTAAGCCAGTTGTTAGGGCAACTATTTAAGCTCCAGACCCCCTAAAGATGAGCCGCTTTCCTCTGGTGCTTCTTCAATTTTTAGGCTGGAATCAATTTCCCCCGACCTGCCTTCTGCGAGGCTGATCTTCAGGCGCAGGTTGTTTTGTGAGTCTGCATTACGCAGTGCTTCTTCGTGAGTGATAGTTCCCGCTTTGTATAAATCGAACAATGCCTGATCAAAGGTCTGCATGCCCAGATTAGTGGATTTTTCCATGATGCCTTTAATTCCATGAACATCACCCTTAAGAATTAAATCCTGAATCAAGGGAGTGCCCAGCATGATTTCTATTGCAACCGCACGTTTTCCCTCAACTGTGGGGATGAGCCGTTGTGAAATAAAGGCGCGCACGTTGAGCGATAAATCCATTAATAACTGGTTACGGCGGTCTTCTGGGAAGAAGTTGATAATGCGGTCCAGCGCCTGGTTAGAGTTATTGGCATGCAAAGTTGAGATAGCTAGATGTCCAGTCTCAGCAAAGGTTAGTGCATGCTCCATGGTTTCTCTGCTGCGAATCTCGCCAATCAGTATGACATCCGGCGCCTGACGTAGAGTGTTTACGAGGGCATCTTCATAGGTGTCGGTATCCAGTCCCACCTCGCGCTGGTTAACTATAGATTTTTTGTGGTTGTGCACAAATTCAATAGGATCCTCAATGGTGATGATGTGGCCTGAGGAATTAGTATTTCGGTGATCAATGAGTGCTGCCAGAGAGGTGGATTTACCCGAACCCGTTCCACCAATAAACAGCACCAGGCCGCGTTTTTACATGATGATTTTTTTCAGGACAGGCGGCAGGCCAAGGTCTTCAGGTTTGGGTATATTGGTTTCAATATGTCGAATGACCATAGCTGCCTGACCGCGCTGCATGAAAACGTTGACACGGAAGCGGCCAACTTTGGGCACGGAATGAGCCAGGTTCATTTCAGGTTTCAGTTCGAACTGTGCGATCTGT
>JAUWVK010000155.1 GCA_030617485.1 Gammaproteobacteria bacterium | reverse complement strand
CCAGCGAGACCATGGCAATAACCAGTGCAACGGACAAAATAACCGTCAGCGCCTCAAAATCCTGTTTGGCTGTTTTTTTAGGCATCTTGCTACTCATCACTACACCATCCCCTTATGGGCCGAAGGACTCAGGTAAGGCATACCAAAATAGGTGCTAAATGCCATCGCAAAAATTCCAATAATAATGGCGCCACTCACCCAGGCTGGCACCTTATAGCTCAAGCGAACGTGCAAACCTATCGCAAGAAATAACCAGGTCAGAAAGGCCGAGGTTTCCAGCGCATCCCAGGCCCAGTAGCGTCCCCAGGCATCCTGTGCCCACACGCCACCAGCAATCAACATAAGGCTATCAAACACCAACGCCAGCATCATCAGACGCCAGGCCAGCTTGTCGATAATCATGTCGGTCGGCATGGCCCGAAACCAGGTTTTGCCCCGCTGAGTAGTACGCAAAATCATTACACCACCCAATCCAACACCCGCCAGCAACAGCGCCAGGAATATTTTCCCCAGCCCCACGTGTATCCATTTCCAGGAATTGTAATAGGTAGCAGGGAAGTGGCTGATGCCAGGTTCCAGTGCCAGCACCCAGGTGCCCAGTATCCACATTACAGGCAACACAATTACCGTGCTGGGACGCAAACCAGGCAGGCGCCAGTACAGGGCAGCAAAAATCAGACCCAGACTCCACATCTGGCTCATGAGTAATTCGAACAGGCTAATCCATGGACCATGACCAATGCGTATCCACCGAGCAGCAATCGCAATGGTTAACAGGACAACACCCAAAACGATAAATCCCAGTACCACTTTTTCGTGGCGTTTACTGGCCACAAAAGTACTGCCGGCATGACGGGGGGAGACACCCCACATGGCCACCAAAGTAGCAACAAAATAGGAACCCAATCCAGCCCATAACCATGGCTGCTCAGCGACGATACTATTCATACACTTTTCTCTTTATTCACAACTTTCTCTGCAGCCTCTGCTTCATCCTCATCCATCCAGGGTTGGAGGTTCAATTTTATCCAGAAGAAATGGCTCAAGCCAAACACCCCCGCTACCGTCACAAAAAATAACCACTGAATAGTGGGATCATAAAAAACCCGGTAACCCATCCAGGTAGTAAGATCATCATATCGTAATACGCCATGCTCCAGACGTGCTTGCTCACCTAACTTGAGTTCTACTCGCTTGTCTTCGCTGGTCACAATCAACACGGCGGTGGCATTCCGGCCATCCAGCACCCAGTCTTCTTCCATGGTTAAACCTGTATCCAGTTGTAACCAGAATTTGATTTCCTCATTGGTGCCCGGTGGTGTCCAGCGATTATCCTGTTTGTAATCATACAGAGGGTAAGCAGGCATATTGATACGACCAGTAATGGGCTGTCCCTGGTCTGGGATCCAGGTCATGATGGGCGAAAACCCCTTATTAAATGTCGTGTAAAAACGATACCGCTCCATCACCAAAGGCCTATCATCACCCACATCCTGTGCCACCAGTCGACCATTTCCTTGCGGCACGAAGACTTCGCTGTGCGTCAAACCACGTCGCAATCCAGTAGCATAATCGACGGTATACGAACCTTGGGTAAAGGCCACCTTATCCAAATTCCCCGAATGCCATGGCCCTTTTTGCACCTCCTGCATCAAATCCTTATGAAACTCCTGACCCAGGGCAATTTCCATATGGGCATCGAGATGCGTCAATCGACCCACGCCTGCCAACACCACGGTACTAAAGAGGCAAACATGAAATACCAGCAAGCCGGGCTGACGATTGATGCGAGGATTGGTAAGAATAGCCGCCGCCAGATTTAGTGCTAACAAAGCCAACGGCACAATCAACACCCAAACCGATATATCAACAGGGTTGCCATAGCTCAGCCCAGCACCAATGCCCAGCAACACCATGCCAACCAGAGTGAACTTTAACGACGAGAGGCTTTTTAACCATGAAAACATAGGGGACGCTTTGACTCCGATAATTTACTCTAAGCGAGGTGCAGTATACCGTGGTCAATCACTCTCCACACGACCAACCTACAAATCTTGTGCATCCATTGCTTATTCTAACTAACCCTGTGACCGCTATTGATATCGGCGGTTCACGGTTTTTCCATACCTGTTTTTCGTACTCCAAAAAAACACGCTAACTTTTGCGGGCGATTTTTTCAAAATGCTATAGTGCCCTCTGTTGTCGCTCTACAGGTGAGAACCACGATCAGAGTCGCTCAATAACCACACAGGAATAATAATTATTTCCCAATTTCAGTCTCATTTACTCGGTGGTGTGGCCGCACTAACATCGGCTTTTTTATGGGCCGTTGCCGCCATTTTATTTCGCCGCATAGGTGACACTGTATCGGCAATGGGGATCAACCTGGCCAAAGGGATTGTGGCGCTGGTTTGTCTGGGTATCTTGATAATACCCACCAGCTTTTCCCACATAAGCTCTGACAGTATGACGGCACTGGCACTGAGCGGTCTGATTGGTATTTGCTTTGGAGACACCCTGTATTTTTTAACCCTGGTCAGACTGGGCACCAAAAAAACATTGTTGTTGGGTGCACTTATTCCCGTTACCACCGCATTATTAGCCGTGATGTTTCTTGGCGAAAGAGTCGCATTAATCGCCTGGCTAGGAATCCTGATGACCATCACAGGGGTTACCTATGTGCTGTGGCAACGTGTACCTGAAAATGATAATCATGAAACCAGGCGCTCCGGGATTTTTTATGGGCTGCTATTTGTTATCGCAAATGCGTTGGGCATTATTGCCGCCAAAGTCGGTGTCTCTGATGTGCCTGCACTGGAGGCAACGTTCATTCGTCAAATTTTCGCTATCGCTGGCCTGACTTTCTGGGGCTTAATGCTGCGTGATTTGCTGGGCTGGGTGAAACCGCTTAAAAATCCTCAGCTAATGAAAACGTTACTGCTTGCAGCCATCATCGGCGCATTCCTGGGCACCTGGTTATCCATCGTCGCGCTAAAATATACCCATGCTGCTGTCGCTGCCACACTCAATTCAACCAGCCCTCTATTTATTCTGCCTCTGGCAGTTTTTATGCTTAAAGAGCGCATCAGCTCCCGCGAACTACTGGGAGCGTTAATTGCAGTGGGTGGTGTTGGTCTCTATTTCAGCACACTTTATGTGGGTTAGTTGGGTTATGATGCAGTCTTGTTTATTAGACCTAAAAAAAATAACAATGGAGAGACAATGATGTCCACAATAAATACTGTAAGGCTTGCTCTTTTATCCTTCGCTCTGGTCGCAACAAGCTTTTCGTTTGCAGCAGCTCCTTTGGATGTACCCGTCGGTATCTCGCCGGTGATGAGTTCCGCTGCCATGTTTATCGCCAAGGAAAAAGGCTACTTCAAAGAGGAAGGCCTCAACGTCATCATTAATCCCTTCAAAGCATCGGGCGCCAAAATGGTCCCCTTTCTGGCCACCGGTCAACTATTAGTGGCTGGCGGCAATATTAACGCCGGTATGTATAACGCCATCGCCCAGGATATCCCCATCAAGATTGTTTCTGACAAAGGCACGGTAAGCCCGGGGCATGGCTACCTTGCCCTGATTGTTCGCAAGGATCATGTAGACAGTGGGCGCTATAAAAGTTTTAAAGACCTTAAAGGCATGACCATGGCAGTAACAGCTAAAGGAGTGTCACAGGAAATTGTGACGGAGCTTTATCTGAAAAGCGTGGGCTTAACATTAAAAGACATCAAGCTG
>JAUWVK010000059.1 GCA_030617485.1 Gammaproteobacteria bacterium | reverse complement strand
GCTTGCCAGACACAGCCATGTATCAAACACCCTAAAATACATAGATGTAAATGACGTAAAGCTTGCTAATGCAGTTGAGGTAGTGAGCATTTAGCTTATGGGTAGTTGGAAGTAGTTAAACAGAAATAGCTGCTCCTAGTTGGGATTTAGTTAAAATGCTAAAATTCGACGCATGTCCCCGTAACTCAGCTGGATAGAGTGCCTCCCTCCTAAGGAGGATGTCAGCCGTTCGAATCGGCTCGGGGACACCACTTTAAAACTCTTAAAACTTTGCACGACTTTGCAAGCTATCATTGTAAATAATACCAATATAATCAATGTGTTATAGTTTAAGCAACTATTTAGGAGGGGTGCGCTCTATCCAGCTGAGCTACCGGGGCTAATTAAGTTTTTACCTACCTGATTAACTAATCAAAATGAATGTGATGCTGGTGGAGCCGAGGAGGATCGAACTCCCGACCTCGTCATTGCGAACGACGCGCTCTCCCAGCTGAGCTACGGCCCCATTATCTTTGCTAGTCAAAGCAATCGACTGAAAGTGCCATTCTAATGTTGAAGGGTATTACCACACTCTTTTCGCCGAAAAGTGTACCACCAGCATTGATCATATCGCTAGCTAATCAGTGAGACTATTTGTGTTTGATGGTTATTCAGAGAAAGAAATCCAGCAGAAAGAATACAGGCCAGATTGTGGAAATAACGAGGTTAGTCTTTGTTTGCAGTATCCTGCTTTAGCTTTTCGACAATATCATGAACGTGTTGCTCGTCCACGGGCTGAGGGGTAGCACTTTCTATTTTACCAATGGTGGCGATGGTGAGTTTTAGCTGTGAAACATATCGTTTGCAGTTGATGCACATAAAGATGTGCATTTTAAAGCCCAGTCGTTGAAAGAACGTCAGGTTTTTATCCAGGTAATCACTGGATTGTTTGGTTATGTCTTTACAGCTCGGCATTCCACTCATCTCTTTTCGTGCTCCTCAATGGCCATCTGCACACTGCTGCGGCCACGATGGAGCAAAACTCTGCCATTAGATTCCGATATCTCCAAAATATTACAAATTGTTTCCATATCCATTCCCTGCATATCACGCAAGGCGACTGCAGCACGTTGCATGGGGGGTAAAGCATCCAGTGCTTTGTCGATGCAGGACCGTAATTCCGTGCTTGCCAGTAGCGCATCGGGTGTGTCTGCGTGCCACATTTTGGGTGGATTAGCCCAGTGGGCATTAGGCTTAAAACGTGAGGGATCGACAATGGGCTGATCAAAATTGTCATCCAGGCTTACCGTGCGGGACTCGTGTCGCAGGCGGCTTTTAGCCGTATTGCTAACAATGCGTAATATCCAGGTTTTGAGGCTTGAGCGGCGCTGAAACTTGGGTAACGCTCTGAGAACAGCTACCCACGTTTCCTGGGCGACCTCATCGGCAATTGCCTCGCCAACAATCGCTCTGGCGAAGTGCACCATTAGCCCATGATAAGCGGTTACAACCTGGTTATAGGCAACTTCGTCTTTAGCAAGTAGCTTAGGTATTAGCTCGTCATCTTTTGGCAGGGAAGGCTTGGCCAATGCGTGTTTCCTTGGTTTATTGTTCTTAAAATCTGTTTTCCATAATGTGACCGCGTAACATCCGCCGAGCATGGTCGTCTATCATTCTTACATTGGGTGTCTTTAGACGACTCTTTGCACAGCAGGTAGTTTGCATGGTCGCGCAGAAGGCATCAAGCAGTGATTTGGTCTGATGCCACTGTTTTTTATGAACGATTGTTTTATGATAATTTCTTTATAATATGATGGATTCACAGGATATGACTTCTACAATCCCATTAAAGTTGCACTGATCTAAATAATAGAGCTGAAAAAAGAGGCGAAGAGTAAAATGTTGGAAACATTACCACTGCTGGAAAAAACGTCATTCCCGCCCTTGTCCCGGGTAGGGGTAACTGTTCTACAGGTTAATCTGGGTTACCTTTGTAATCAGCAATGTCTTCATTGTCATGTTAATGCCGGGCCGAACCGAAAAGAGCTCATGGACAAAGGCAACATTCAGGCAGTAATTAAATATATCAAGGCAACGCCATCCGTCAAATTGCTGGATCTCACCGGTGGTGCACCGGAATTGAATCCACATTTCCGAAAATTAGTGACCACGGTTGTTGGTATGGGAATTTCAGTGATTGATCGCTGCAACCTCACGATTTTGAGTGAGCCTGGGCAGGAAGATCTGGCTGAATTTCTGGCTGAGTATAAAGTACAAGTCACCGCATCATTGCCGTGTTATCAAAAAGAAAATGTCGATGGCCAGCGTGGCAAAGGTGTATTTGATCGCAGCATGAGCGGTTTAAAACAACTTAACGATTTAGGTTACGGTAAGGAAGGCACCGGGCTGGAGCTTAACCTTGTTTATAACCCAACGGGTCCATATTTGCCGCCTTCACAGGTAGAATTGGAACAGGATTATAAAAAACAACTTTTTGATCAGGATGGCATTGTGTTTAACCGTTTACTGACGTTGGCCAATATGCCCATACAGCGATTTGGTAGTACTTTGATTTCAAAAGGGCAGTTCAACGATTACATGGATTTGTTAAAAGGTGCGCACCAGGATGCGAATCTATCGACAGTCATGTGCCGTGATATGTTAAGTGTTGATTGGCAGGGCTATATCTATGATTGTGATTTCAATCAAATGTTAGCTTTGCCAATGCAAACTGGAAATACGGACAAGCCTCATTTGCGTGATTTGATGGGGAAAGACGTTACGGGATTACCCATTGTTGTTAGCGGTCATTGTTTTGGTTGTACCGCAGGACAGGGGAGTAGTTGTGGTGGCGCCCTGAGCTAGCAGACTGTTGAGAAACTCTCATGCGGCACGATACAGCGTTAAAATCCGGCTCAAAATGCTCACTTATGATGAGCAGGACGTTCAAATGCCGTGTAGCGCATGGACGCGCGGGAACGGCCTACGTGTAAGCTCCGCTTTTTCGCCGGATTTTGCCTTGTCCCGCACTCACCTGAAGAGTTTTCAACAGCCTGCTAGAGTTGCCCACTGATTTTTGAAAATTCTGATTTCTTAAAGAGAACCCATGAAAGTTTCAGTCATTATTCCTGTTCTAAACGAAGAGGCCGTTATTAGGAAAAAACTTCCTGATATGCAATGGATTCGTGATTCTGGTCATGAACTCATTGTGGTGGATGGTGGCAGTGCTGATGACAGCCTGTCTATAGCAAAAACATATTCAGATATTGCTATTGCTTCGTCGCAAGGTCGGGCGATACAGATGAACGCTGGCGCCAAAATAGCAACCGGTGATGTATTGTTGTTTTTGCATATTGACACCGTATTACCTCCTGGTGGTTTTAATAAAACAGTAACTTCTCTGGGTCGTGCTTATGATCAAGGTGATGACCAGAATGATGGCCCGGTAAAAAAGTTCTGGGGAAGGTTTGATGTTCGTTTGTCTGGCTCTCATATTATGTTTCGTATTATTGAGTCTATGATGAACGGGCGATCCCGCATCACGGGTATTGCTACAGGGGACCAGGCTATTTTTGTAACCAAAGAGCTGTTTAATAAAATTGGCGGATATCCGGCAATACCACTTATGGAAGATATTGAAATCAGTCGTCGGCTTAAAAAAGTCAGCAAGCCTGTTTGTATTCGAGACCAGGTGATTACCTCGAGTCGTCGCTGGGAAATATCAGGAATATACCGCACGATATTTTTAATGTGGAGAATACGTTTGTCTTATTGGCTGGGGGTCGACCCTGTTCGACTGGTAAAACGGTATTATGGTTAAGTGCTTTCTATGTCGTTTTTAACAATAAATAAATAGAGAGCAGGTTAATGTTATATCCGCAATCTCGATTGATGGTATTTTGCAAGGCACCAGAGGCGGGAGAAGTCAAAACGCGATTATCAAAGACTTTTGATGAGCGTGGAATGAACGGTGGGAAAATTGCTGCCAGTATTCATGAATATCTGGCTATTCACACACTTCGTAATCTCACAAAAAACAATTGTGCACCGGTTCAGCTGTGGTGTAGTCCTGACAGATCCCATTCTTTTTTCCAGCAATGTGAAGATGAGTTTAAAGTTGAATTAAAAGATCAGGGGCAGGGAGATTTGGGTGAGCGAATGTCGCGTGCATTTGATGATGTCCTGTCAAGTTATAATAATGCTGTTGTTATTGGTACGGATTGTCCAATATTAAATGGTTCAATTGTTGAGCAGGCATTTACTGAGTTATATGAAGGTAGCGGTTCAGTTGTTGGTCCCGCAGAGGATGGGGGATATGTTCTGTTAGGCCTGTCTATAAAGCAGCCTGACATATTTCAGGGGATATCATGGGGCAGTTCCCAGGTGTTAGATGAAACACTCAAAAAATTGAGTGGAAATGTTCGAGAGTTACCAGAATTGTGGGATGTTGATCGCTCTGAAGATCTGCAGCGATTGCAAAGAGAAGCAAATGAACTGGAGTTGAGTGAAGACTTTAGGCGCTTTCTTGAATCAGTGGTTTAAATTGGCAGCCTGAATCGATAGCTTGAGGGGATTATTTGAATAGGCATTTATCTAAGCATGGTTTTTTGTGCTTTTCTCTGTAGCTCTGCCACAAATTTCTCTAAAGCACGTCTTTGTATTTTATCCATGCGCTGAAAAGTTCCGCCTATTCTGAAGTCTTTGCTGTGATCATGTGTATAAGTGTGGCAAATATTAAATGCGCATTTCAATTCTTCATCGTTAGGCAGTTTGACAATACACTGAACCTCGGTAGGGTCCTCATCCTGGGGAATGTCGATTCCCTTTGGGAAACGAATACACATTCCTTCGGTGGAAATATTATGGAGTTCGCCCTGAAAGGATTCATTATTGTTGGTTTGTATTTCAACAGCCATTTCAGAGTCGTTACGTACCGTCACCCTGTAGCTATTGCGACGATGTAAATACTGGATGCTGTCCGGGAAAATAAGCTCATACCGGGGCATGATTTTTTCAGGTTTAGTGTCATTCAGGGTGGCTGTAAAAACAACCTCCGCACCTTTGTGGGCGACTTGTATCGTAAGCTTCCTGGATTTTATTAGCAGATCATGTCCGTCTTTAGGAGTTAATCGATCAAGTACCAGTATATTCTTATTGGTGTCTACGCTGAGTAATGTAGATTTATATGAAATGTCGGTATTTGGAAGTGCCAGGGTTAGAAGATCGGTTTTATTTTCTAGCGGCTTAAGAAGGGCTGTGATGCGTACAGCCGAAGTGATCGTCTCGTGTTCCTGATCATCGCCACTAGTTGTCTTATTTTTTTTGATGCCAGTCATGCTTATTTATCTATTGTGAGCGTGCGAGTTATAAAACAATCAATGGAAACAGGTGATTTAGGCGACAGTTTATAAAGCTTTTAGGACGTTCGCAAGTTAAAGACGATGACTGTGGCCAGTATTCTCTGGCGGTTATATTTAACGCACCTGAAATAACAATATTTGTGATCCAAAATAATGGATCATGCAAATTAAGCGATCAGCTGATTTTCAAACTGGATGAATTTTTCTGCAACACGATGAGGATTGATGGTGTAATCCCCCTTGTTGATCGCCAGTTTTAAATGGCTAAGACGTCTGGTATCCGCTATTGCTATTTGGGCAACACTACCATTCTCGTTAAAGGGAATTATATTGGTAGTTTCATCGCTGTTATTAACTAATTTTTTAGATTGTTTTTGTATTTTTTTATACATCTTACTTCTCCTCTACTACATCTTTATTTATCGGACTAAACCAGGAAATCTTTATGAAGATAGTTGGTGATGTCTTTTCTGATAGTGTGACTTTGGTCATAAAGTTATAGGCATGCTGATGTGTGAAATATCCGGTGTATCTGTATATTAAAGGACGTGTCATAAGGGGGTTAGGTGTACCGTATTCGCAGGGGGATTTGAGCTGTTTGAGTGGCGTATTTCGGTATTAGATAAGTGGTTGAAACTGATGGGTATATTCCAAGGTGAAAAAGCTGAATATTTTGTATATTTAAATAACTGATATAGACTGATGAAAACTACTATTAATAAGACATAAAACTTAAACAGTATTTCACATATGAATTCTACAGAAGATAAAATAGTGGGTTCTAGCGGCATCACATTAGATGACTATCACGCGTTTCGGGATTGCCTTGAAGACGTAAGTGGGATCATCCTGAATGACAGTAAAAAACCCCTGGTTACCAGTCGACTTGCTGGCCTGATTTCTGACAATGGGCTTAATTCATTTTCTGAGCTGCTAGAGCGAATGAGGTCTAATGCCGCGTTACGTGAAAATATCATGGATGCGATGACCATTAATGAAACTTGGTGGTTTAGGGATTCATACCCATTCGATATTTTCAGGGAAAAACTACTACCAGGGCTCGCCAGAGCGCAACCCCAGAAGGTGCGTGTTTGGTCCGCGGCATGCTCCACCGGTGAAGAGCCATATTCGTTGAGTATGGCGGCAGAAGAATATATGCAGAAAAGACCTGATAGTTTGCCTGCAAATGCCATAAAAATACTGGGTACGGATGTATCGCCTACGGCCATTAAAAAAGCAGCTAGCGGTAATTATGATCAAATTTCTATTTCACGTGGTTTATCTTCAGAAAAAAAAGAGCGTTATTTTCAGCAAGTAAATGGTGACTGGGAAGTTAAAAAGGACATTAAAGATCGCGTTACGTTCAGCGAATTAAATTTAAGACAAGACTTCAGAAGTCTGGGGTTATTCGACATTATATATTGTCGAAATATGCTGACTTATTTTTCTTCTGAATTAAAGGCTGACATTATTTCCCGGTTGGCCGGTGCGCTTAACCCTGGTGGTTATTTGGTGCTGGGAAAATCCGAATCCATAACAAATTATTTTGAATATTTCGAGCTTGTGCAATGGCGCGATGGTGTTATTTATAAACTCAAGTATTGATTAATCTTCTTTCCAGGGGCGGTAGAATTAGGGTAGCTAAATGTTGGTGTCGGTAATAGTGATTGTATGGGTGATTTTATCACCTCCAGTATCATTACAGGTGTTAGTCATCTGAATTATTCCAATTTCAGGTATTACGTACATAGTACCGGTATGAGTGGTGGTTGTAGATATTGTTCCACAAATATTACGCACATCAACAATAGGCGATCCATTAGTTGGGATAGTTGTGCCATTAAAGCTTATTTGGAATGGATTCGTAAAAATGCCCAGGCCAGTAGTAATTGAGGTGGTATCGCCAACAATATTCATGTTGTCAGAGTACAACCCCAAAGGTCTTGGGCAAACGCCGGAGGTAGGATCACAGTCTTCCATGGCATAGAAACTAACGGTTGGTGGATTAAGTCCAACCGACATGGGTGAGTTAACGATGGTAAAAGACTCGGTTGGAGTCGTTAATGTGGAAATGTCATTTGTGCTCAGCCAGTAATACTGATTTATACCTGGTGCTTGTATTGCGTGTAGTGTGACTTTGCCAGTGGCATCCTGGCTAATATATCGAACTGTACCGGTTTCATCGGCGCCACTATCGAATGAAAGTTTAATGACTTCTTCAAGTACTGTGATGTCAGTAGTAGTGCCAGGACGTCGAAGAGGAGCGTGAGCAAGCCACTGAATAGTAAGGGTGCCAACACGAGTTGAAAAATCACTGAATCGTAATTCATTAACACTATATGTAATGAATTCATTAGCCTTATAGATATGTAGTTCTTCTGCTGTTCGTGTTACCTGTTCCACATCTTTTTTCTCAACCAGGCAACCACTCAGAATGGTAATGGAGATAAAAGCCAGAATGGCAATTTGGGCGACGCGTTTCATTGATGCTTCCTCAGCTATATTTTTCAATCGTACGGCTCTTAAAGATCTTGTTTATCTATTAAAGACTAATATCGGCCTAAGTGGATCCGCCTTTACTGGAAACCGTGTTCAAATCACTTTTTATCGTGAACCATAAGGACTTGCGTTCCGCCCTGTATTGGTGCCCCTCATGCTATTCTAACGTCTTTGGATGGCTGAAAATGTCATTCGTTCACAAATTAATGTTTCTCACAAACAGCTTCACAGGTTTTCGCGTTTATATATGACAATACCGATTGAAAATTTCGATGTCGATTGCCGTCTTTGCCCTCGGCTGAGTGATTTTCTGGACGAAAATAAGCAAGAGTACCCCGAATACCACGCTCGGCCGGTGGCTCCCTTTGGTGCCAGTGATCCATCGCTGCTGATTGTGGGGCTTGCACCGGGAATGCATGGCGCAAACGCGACGGGTAGACCTTTTACGGGTGATCATGCAGGCATCATTCTCTATGAAACCCTATACGAATTTGGGTTCAGCAGCGCGCCGACTTCAGAATCCACTGATGATGGCCTGGAGTTACTCGATTGTCGGATTACCAATGCGGTGAAATGCCTGCCGCCACAAAATAAACCCACCAGCGAAGAGATTCGTACTTGCAACGCCTTTCTAAAAGCCGAGATAGAAGGTTTGAAAGAGGGCGCCTGTGTCTTGGCGCTGGGAGGCATAGCGCATAACTCGGTATTACGTGCCCTGGATCTAAAGCTGAAAGACTATCCTTTTGGGCACAACAATTTGCATAAA
>JAUWVK010000178.1 GCA_030617485.1 Gammaproteobacteria bacterium | reverse complement strand
AAATTATTTTACAAGTACACACCACCACAAGTTTATACACACAATTCAACCTTAGGGAGATTGCCGAATGGCAGCTAAAAAGAAATCCAAAAAGAAAGCAGCAGCACCTGTAAAGAGAATCAAAACTATCAAAGAGCCAATGACCAAATCTCAGATGTTTATGGCTATTGCCGAAGATACGGAACTGACTAAAAAACAAGTAGCTGCCGTAATTGACTCATTGTCAGATATTATTGCTGGTCACATCAAAAAAGGTGGAGCTGGTGCGGTTAATGTAGCGGGTCTTATGAAGATCAAAACTGTCATTAAGCCTGCAACAAAAGCACGTAAGGGTATCAACCCATTTACTGGCGAGGAAATGATGTTCAAAGCCAAGCCAAAATCGAAAAAGGTTAAAATACTACCTTTATCAAAATTGAAGGAAATGGCTAATTAATAGCTGTTTTATCAAATAGCTCTTTATTGAGTAGCAAGGAAAGGGGGCCGATGGCTCCCTTTTTTTTGGCTGGAGATGGCTTAGTGTGATGAACAGGGATGTTCGAATGTCACGAGCAGACAAGGTGTCTGTTTGCGAGTGACCCGCGAGAGCGACTCATTTGTCAGGCAGGCGACTCTATCGTGTCAATTGGCCAGCGCGGATAGGCATTAAACCGGTGATCTTGTAGTCCCTGTTCTATGGGCTGATTTTGTATGCGCAGGGACCCGGCAAAAGCGATCATGGCACCATTATCGGTGCAAAATTCAGGACGAGGATAAAAAACCTCAAAGCCTTCTTTATTGGCAAGGATTTGTAATCGTGCCCGCAAGGATTCATTGGCGCTTACGCCGCCAGCCATTACCAAACGTTTAAAACCTGTTTGCTGAATGGCGCGTTTACATTTGATTGCCATGGTATCCACAACCGCATCTTCAAAAGCCCGGGCGATATCGGCACGGGTTTGCTCGTTAGTTGCATCGTTGGAAGGTGTGTTCTCGGCCAGCGTGTTCTCAGACAAAGTGTTTTTTTGCAGAGTGTTCACGGCAAAAGTTTTCAGGCCGCTAAAACTAAAATCCAGCCCGGGTCGATTGGTCATTGGTCGTGGGAAATGAAAGCGTTTTGGGTCACCCTGTTTAGCGAGTTTGGCCAGTGCCGGTCCACCGGGATAATCGAGTCCCAGTAGTTTGGCCGTTTTGTCGAAGGCTTCGCCAGCAGCATCATCGAGGGTGTCACCAATGATTTCATATTGGCCAATTCCCCTTACGGCCACCAGCATGGAGTGCCCGCCAGAAACCAGCAAAGCCACAAACGGAAATTCAGGTGGAGAATCTTCCAGCAATGGAGCCAGCAGATGGCCTTCCATATGGTGAATAGCGACTGCCGGTACTTTCCAGGCCCAGGCGAGGCTGCGCCCAATTGCGGCACCCACTAGCAGAGCGCCCACCAGCCCCGGGCCGGCAGTATAGGCCACCGCAGTAATGTCTTTGTGCTGGCAATTTGCATCGGCCAGAGTTTGTTCAATCAGTGGCAGGGTTTTGCGAACATGATCCCTTGATGCCAGTTCTGGTACCACACCGCCATAATCAGCATGCAGCGCTACCTGGCTATACAGAGTGTGAGCCAGAAGCCCTTTTTCACTGTCGTAAATCGCCACTCCGGTTTCATCGCAGGAGGTTTCTATGCCCAGAATTCTGTTTTTCACTGTCTTTCCTTGCAAAAAATACTCATAAAAGCGCGCCCAGGTTGATATTTATGTCCCATATCTTTGCAATTCCGCGCCCAAATGACTAAAATTCCCGGCTTCCCTCGTTTAGGGGGCGAAAAGATTGTTAACTAAATACCAGATCAAAGGCAGATTGTAACACTGCTGAATGTAGAGGATTGAAAGACCAATGCCGAGTGTACGAGTAAGAGATAATGAACCCTTTGATGTAGCGCTGCGCCGTTTCAAGCGTTCTTGTGAAAAAGCCGGTGTACTGACCGAAGTGCGTCGTCGTGAATTTTATGAGAAGCCTACCCAGGCACGTCAGCGTAAAATGGCAGCTGCTGTTAAGCGCCACATGAAAAAAGTTTCTCGAGATATCACTCGTCGTAAACGTCTCTACTAAATCCGAGACAGTTTCGTTTTAAGATAAGTTTTGATCGCTAGCGTCTCAGTCTGAGGCGTTAGCAGTTTTCACTTTTATCCTCCCCGCGAGCAGGTTCCACAATGGCTGATTCTGCCCTCAAGCAACAACTCACTGAAGACATGAAGGCCGCTATGCGCGCCAAAGACAAAAAACGTCTGGGTGTAATTCGTCTTGCGTTGGCTGCCATTAAACAGCTCGAAGTGGATGAGCGTGTCGAGCTGGATGATACCCGGGTGCTGGCTGTGATTGATAAAATGGTCAAACAGCGCCGGGATTCTGCACAGCAGTTTACCGATGCGGATCGTCCGGAACTGGCAGATCAGGAAAATTACGAAATCAGTGTACTGCAGGAATTCTTGCCTGCCGCACTGGGTGAGGCTGAACTTGATGCCCTCATCACCAAAGCCATTGCCGACTCTGGTGCTGGCTCCATGAAAGAAATGGGCAAGGTTATGGGTTTGCTCAAACCCCAGGTCCAGGGCCGAGCTGACATGGGTGCGGTTAGTCAGCGTATAAAAGCATTGCTG
>JAUWVK010000082.1 GCA_030617485.1 Gammaproteobacteria bacterium | reverse complement strand
AAGAGTGGTTTCAAGAGTGGCTTTGAAGAAGAGTATCGGTATGGAACACGTATTTCCGGTGGTACCTTGCTGGCGTTACATGCTGGCGATTTTTCTGACGAGCGTGTTCGGTTAGAATCCAAACGTTTGCTACGAGGCGTGCTTGGCCACTATTTAGGTTCCAAACCTCTACAAAGCCGCAATCTTGCGCGGCCTATCAGCCGTAGTCAGTAGTTAATGGCTCGTGGTTAAGAGAATAAATAACTAAAACCGGATTTAAAGAACCATGAATTCTGCAAAGACTATTCTGTTAGGCGTCAATATTGACCACGTTGCGACATTGCGAGAGGCGCGAGGAACGCGTTATCCCGATCCAATCCAGGCAGCAATCGAAGCCGAGCAGGCCGGGGCCGATGCTATTACATTGCATTTGCGAGAGGACCGTCGCCATATTCAGGATCGTGATGTAGAGATGCTGAAAGATATTCTGCAAACCCGCATGAATCTTGAGATGGCAGTGACGGATGAAATGTTGGCTATCGCCGAGATGATTCGTCCAGCAGAGTGTTGCCTGGTGCCCGAGCGGCGAGAAGAATTGACCACCGAAGGGGGGCTTGATGTCGCGGGTCAGCGAGATCGAATAAAAGAAGCCTGCGCACGGCTGGCAGACGCTGGAATTCGGGCTTCCCTGTTTATCGATGCCGACCCGGTTCAAATCGATGCTGCTGCAGAAGTGGGAGCACCAGTTATTGAAATTCATACCGGTCATTTTGCCGATGCCACTACACCAGAACAGGCGCAAGTTGAATTAACCCGGGTAACACAGGCGATAGAGCACGGTCTTGATGTAGGTCTGCATGTTAATGCTGGCCATGGTTTGCACTACCATAATGTTGGCGTTATAGCGGCCATTCCAGGGGTTCGCGAGCTGAATATTGGCCATGCGATTGTGGCCAGGGCTGTATTTACAGGGCTACAAAATGCGGTTAGAGAAATGAAACAGATGATGCGTGAGGCTCAGTCCGAATGATTTATGGCATAGGGACCGATATCGTGCGCATCCAGCGTATTGATAAAAATTTACAGCGTTACGGTGACAGGTTTGCTAGCCGAATACTTTCCGATGACGAATTCGAGGGATTTCAGGCTTCTGCCCGCAAAGCGCATTTTCTGGCCAAGCGATTTGCCGCCAAAGAGGCAGCAGCCAAGGCATTAGGAACCGGGTTCCGGGGTGGTCTTAGTCTCAGGGATATTAGCGTAACTCACGATAAGCTGGGTAAACCTATACTGGATTTTAGCCCCAAAGGCCTGGAACAGCTGAAAGCTCGAAGCATCGGTGGTACTCATCTTAGTATTTCCGATGAGCATGACTATGCGATTGCCTTCGTGACTCTCGAAATTCAGTAACTTTCTCACTTCCATCCGTAAATACACCGAAAAGCACTGTCATAACATGCCCAAGTTGGGTAGAATGCGCGTCTTCCGGTGCGGGGTGGAGCAGTCCGGTAGCTCGTCGGGCTCATAACCCGAAGGTCACAGGTTCAAATCCTGTCCCCGCTACCAATTATTTTCTCGGATTTTTTCCATGAGAGTATAGGAAAGGATGCGCAAGCAGGCCGGTAGATATAAGAAAGACTGTCCTTAAGCAGGTTTTAGGACAACAGGCCTCGGTAACGAGGTTTTTTTTGGTGTCTTGAAAATAGCCTGGCCAATTCAAGCTGAGCTTGCGGAAGGGTTCGGCGGGTTTTCTTGCCTTGGCGTAGGAGCCTTTGAGCGTTATAATTCACAGGTTATGTGGGTATGATGCAATCGGTAGAATGAAGCGGTAATGCGGTGGGCCTTAGGCTCATTTTTTGTTTCTGAGGAAGCCGTTTTGAGAAAGCTGTTTATAGAAAATAGCACCTCAGTGGTTGTAAATGAATTTAGTTGCTTGCTGGTTAACTACAGGTTAACCAGGCGCGCAAAGGTTTAGGAGAAAATAGTGCGTCAGGCACCCGGCAACGTACAGGCAATTATAGAGCCCGTGGTTACTTCACTCGGGTACGAACTGGTCGGTGCTGAATTTTTAATTCAAGGCCAGAATGGTTTGTTACGTGTGTATATTGATACCGAAGACGGTATTCAAATGAAAGATTGTACGCGTGTTAGTCATCAGTTAAGCGGCGTGCTGGATGTGGAAGATGTTATTAAGGGAAAATATCAGCTAGAGGTGTCATCACCCGGGTTGGATCGTCCCTTGTTTACAGCGGAACACTTTGAACGTTTCCAGGGTCATAAGGCCAGAGTGAAACTTTCGGTGCCGCTGGAAGGGCAGCGGAAATTCAAGGGTGCTTTGAAAGGCGTTAAAAATGATCAGGTAATACTGGAAGTTGATGGCAAGGACATTCTTCTGTCATTGAATGCGATAGATAAGGCAAACCTAATACCTGATATTTGATTTCGAAAATAGTAAATTGTGAAACGAGACCTGTGAGGCAGGAAAGATGAATAGCAAAGAAATTTTGATGGTTGTTGACGCAGTGTCGAATGAAAAAAGTCTTGATGCCGAGACGATATTCGAGGCTATTGAAGCGGCGTTAGCAACTGCCAGTAAGAAATTGAGCCCGGTGGATATCGATGCTCGTGTTGATATTGACCGTGAGACGGGCGAATACAAAACTTTTCGTGTATGGGAAGTTTTCGAGGATGACTCAGAAGAATTTGAAGATCCTGACACCCAGATCAAGCTGACTTATGCGCTTAAGAAAAACCCGGACATTCAGGTAGGCGAGTTTATTGAAGAACCTATGGAAAATGCACAGTTTGGGCGTATTGCAGCACAGGCAGCCAAGCAGGTTATCGTGCAAAAAGTGCGTGATGCCGAGCGGGCCCAGATTGTCGAAATTTACAAAGACCGCATCGGTGAGTTGATGATGGGTGTGGTAAAGCGCATGGATAAAGGCAACATCATTATGGATCTTGGTGAAAATGTTGAAGCCATCGTTACCCGTGATGAGATGATCCCGCGTGAGGCTGTACGGCCTGGGGATCGTTTGCGTGGCTATCTTAAGGATGTTCGTGCAGAAATGCGTGGGCCTCAGTTGTTTATCAGTCGCACTGCGCCTGAGTTGCTGATTGAATTGTTTAAGCTGGAAGTACCTGAAGTTGGTGAAGGTTTGATCGACATCCATGGTGCTGCCCGTGATCCGGGTTCACGCGCTAAAATTGCAGTGCAATCCAATGACTCTCGTATTGATCCTGTGGGTGCCTGTGTCGGTATGCGTGGTTCTCGTGTTCGGGCTGTTTCCAATGAGCTAGGTGACGAACGTGTGGACATCATTTTATGGGATGAAAACTCTGCTCAGTTTGTTATTAACGCAATGTCGCCCGCTGAAGTAACGTCCATTGTAGTCGATGAAGAAAGTCACTCCATGGATATAGCGGTTGATGACGAACAATTGTCACAGGCCATTGGCCGCGGTGGCCAAAACGTACGTCTTGCTAGTGAGTTAACAGGCTGGACGATTAATGTCATGTCTGAAAGTCAGTTGGCAGAAAAAGGTGAAGAAGAAGGGCAGGTCGCGCAACAGTTATTTGTGTCTCAGCTGGACGTGGATGAAGAGTTTGCCAATATACTGGTGGCGGAAGGTTTCACCAGTATTGAAGAAATTGCCTATGTCCCACTTGAAGAAATGTTGCAGATTGAAGAGTTTGATGAAGAAATAGTCACCGAACTGCGCAACCGTTCCAAGGATGTATTGTTAACGCGCGCATTGGTACAGGAAGAAGTGTTAGAAGATAAAAAGCCTGCTGAAGAGTTGCTGACCATGGATGGGATGGATCAACATCTGGCTTTTGTATTGGCAAGCCATAATGTTATTACGATGGAAGACCTTGCTGAACAATCAGTGGATGAGTTGCTGGAAATTGAAGCAATGGATGAGGAGCGTGCGGCTCAGTTGATTATGACAGCTCGCGCGCCCTGGTTTGCAGAAGAGGGGGTTGCTGAGGAAGGGTCCGCAGATAAACCAGCTGATGGACAACCACAAGGTTAAGGTATCGAGGGGTACGGAATGTCAGGCGTAAGTGTAAAACAATTAGCTGAAGTCTTAAGTGTTTCGGTAGACCGTTTACTCAGTCAACTGGGTAAGGCGGGCATGGACTTTGATAAAGAAGACCAGACCGTTAGCGATGACGAGAAGATGAAACTTCTGGATTTTCTTCGGGATACTCATGGGGGTTCCGTAGAGAAAAAAGATGAGCCAAGGAAAATCACCCTTAAACGTAAAACAGTCACTGAATTAAGGCAGCCATCCGGGCAGGGAAAAACAGCAACACGCGGTAAAACGGTTAATGTGGAAGTACGCAAAAAACGTACTTACATGAAGCGTAGCGAGGTTGTATCCGAAGAGGCCGACCGTCTTAAAGAAGAATCAGAAAAGATTGCTCAGCAGCACGTAGAGCAGGAAAAAGAAGCAGAAGAAAATCGTGCTCGCCGTGCAAAGGCAACCGAAGATAAGGCAAAAGAAGAAGCCGAAACTAAGGCTAAGCAGGAGGCTTTGAAAAAAGCTGAGGAAGAAAAGGCCAAGGTAGCAGCTGCACCAGCACCCGCGCAGCCTCCCGCAGATAAGGGCGGCGATAAACGTGGTGGTAAACGCGGCGATAAGAAAGAAAAATCCACAAAGTATGGCCGTAAGGAATTGCATGTTGATGCCAGTAAGTCAGGGCGTCGCAAGAAAAAGCCTCGTGGTGGTCGCCGTGCTGCTGTTGCCGCAGGGCCAACCGAGCATGGTTTTGAGAAACCAGTAGCGCCAATTGTCCGGGATGTTTCTGTTCCTGAAACCATTACGGTTGGAGAGCTTGCGCAAAAGATGGCGGTTAAGGCCGGGGAAGTCATCAAGGTCTTGATGGGTCTTGGTAGCATGGTGACCATAAACCAGGTGCTTGATCAGGAAACGGCTTCAATTGTTGTGGAAGAAATGGGCCACAATATTGTTTTGATTGAAGATGACGCCGTCGAAAAAGCCCTCGATTTACCTGAAGAGGAAGAGGGTGAGAAAGTTACACGCGCTCCGGCGGTTACTATTATGGGTCATGTTGACCATGGTAAAACTTCACTGCTGGACTATATTCGAAAAGCCAAGGTAGCTGCAGGTGAGGCAGGTGGTATTACCCAGCACATTGGCGCATATCATGTAGAAACCGATCATGGTCCTATTACCTTCCTGGATACACCGGGACATGCTGCCTTTACCGCGATGCGGGCACGTGGTGCGCAGGCAACCGATATTATTGTGCTCGTGGTTGCAGCCGATGACGGTGTTATGCCTCAGACAGAAGAGGCTATTCAGCATGCCAAGGCTGCTGGTGTGCCTATTGTAGTGGCCGTTAACAAAATTGATAAAGAAGAAGCTCAGCCTGATCGTGTGAAGCAGGAACTGGTAGCCGCTGAAGTAGTTCCTGATGACTGGGGTGGCGATACTCAGTTTGTTCATGTCTCTGCGCAAACGGGTGAAGGCATCGATGACTTGTTAACCGCTATTTCATTGCAGGCAGAAGTGCTTGAACTCAAAGCTGTAAAGAATGGACCTGCGCGTGGTGTTGTTATCGAATCTCGTCTTGATAAAGGCCGGGGTGTGGTGGCGACGGTATTAGTCCAAAGCGGCACCCTGAAAAAAGGCGATATTGCTCTAGCTGGCCAGGAGCATGGTCGCGTGCGTACTTTGCTTGATGAAAATGGTAAATCTATTAAGGAGGCCGGTCCTTCTATACCGGTTGAAGTGCTTGGACTTTCCGGTGCACCAAATGCGGGTGATGAAGTGCTGGTTGTTGCAGATGAGCGTAAGGCTCGTGAGGTGGCCTTATTCCGTCAGGGTAAGATTCGTGACTTAAAACTGGCTCGCCAACAAAAAGCTAAACTGGAAAGTATGTTTTCACAGATGGAAGAGGGTGAAGTTAATACGCTCAATCTAGTTTTGAAGGCAGACGTGCAAGGTTCGGTTGAAGCATTGAGTGAGTCACTAACTAAATTATCTACTGATGAAGTGCGGGTGAAAATTGTTTCCAGCGGTGTTGGTGGCATTAACGAATCTGATGTCAATCTAGCGGTGGCATCGTCCGCGGTCATTATTGGTTTCAATGTTCGTGCGGATGCTTCAGCAAAACGGCGGATTGAAGAAGAAGGTATTGATCTTCACTATTACAGTATTATTTATGAAGTTATCGATGAGGTTAAGCAATCTCTCAGTGGTATGTTGGCGCCAGAGTTTAAAGAAGAAATTGTTGGTCTGGCAGAAGTGCGAGATGTGTTCCGCTCACCAAAACTCGGCTCTATTGCCGGCTGTATGGTGACTGAGGGTGTGATTAAGCGTAACAATCCTATTCGTGTTCTGCGTGACAACGTTGTTATCTATGAGGGTGAGCTGGAATCACTGCGTCGATTTAAAGATGATGTGCAGGATGTTCGTTCTGGAACGGAATGTGGTATCGGTGTGAAAAACTACAATGACGTTAAAGTGGGCGATCAAATCGAAGTCTTTGAACAAGTTGAAGTGGCACGGTCACTTTAGGTTTTGCTGACTTATAGTCATTAGCAATTCTTCAACGTAAAGTAATTTGAATAGCAGGTAGAATATGGCGAAGGAGTTTAGTCGCACTCGTCGGGTAGCCGATCAAATTCAGCGTAATATGGCTGAGTTGATCCAGATGGAGTTGGGTGATCCCAGAATTGGCATGGTGACGGTAACTGCTGTTGATGTTACTCGTGAATTTGAAAGTGCTCGTGTATTTTTCACCGTTTTAGGTAAAGAGCTAAGCGATAAATCGAAAATCGAAGAAACGACGGCGGCGTTGAATCACGCGGCTGGTTTTTTACGCAGTGCTCTGGCAAAGAGATTAAAATTAAGAACGACTCCAAAGCTGATATTTGTCTATGACAGTTCCATGGAAAAAGGTAATCAGCTCACCGATTTGATTAAATCTGCAGTAAATAAACCTAC
>JAUWVK010000103.1 GCA_030617485.1 Gammaproteobacteria bacterium | reverse complement strand
TAGTAACAATAGTTTCTGGTTTGGTAACAAGTTCGGTTAATGTTTTGTTAATAAGTGTGTGTTTATAAGCAATAGTGTGAAAGGACTGTATTCGTTCGAGCCAGGGTGAACACACGACATCTTCACCGTTTTGTTCGGTGCAACGTGTGATAACAATATTTGGCGATGCTTCCAGCAAGCAACGAAATTGGTAATAACGCTGAGATAAACGTTCGGCATGGCTGGCAAGTCCAAGCGACTGTCGCACACCGTCATTAAAAAAGGGTGACTGGTTAATTTTCCCGGGCAAATACTCTTTTTCTGCACCGGCAATAATGAGAGCGTCAAACTGGCACAGGGAACTTTGCGCTAAACTCATTAGTTGAACTTGATTACTCTGAGTGTTTGGCTGAAAGTTAAAACATTCCAGTGTGCGACCTATCCAGCTGCGAAACTCTGACCAGCTCATCGTTAGAGCGCTATCGATAGCTGCGGCCTGCATTTGGCGTAGTTCGTCTAGTATATCCAGGCCCGCATCATCTTTTGAAAACGAATCGGCAAGTCCAAGTATTGATAGACTTTCATTCAGGGCTTCGAATAGTTTTGTAGGTGAATGTTGGTCACTAGTCAGGTTGTCGCTCAGGTATGGTTGCAGCGGTTTGGCTGCATTTTCGATAACATCTAGTAGTGGGTAAATGTCATTATATTCAATAGCCATTTCTGCAGGTAATCGATCCTGTCGATACTGGGTATATTGGCGATATCGTTTTAGATCTCTGCTGATGTTTTCTTTTAGGACAACGCTTTGTTCGAAGCGATAAACAGTTGCCAGTAAGTTTTCGTGATCCTGGTCCGTATCGTTATTTGTAAAAAAGTTTTTTGGTTGGAAGAATGGCGATTTCAATAAATCCAGTAACGGCTGGTAGGAAAAGTTTTCTTCCACTGCTTCCAGCCAACGCTCCAGCGTGGCTGCTGCGCTGGTAGTTGACAGAGCCCAACCAGCTGCATCCTGTAGTTCAATGCCTGCGCGCTCAAGTAAAGCGCGGACTCGGCGCGCGAGGCGCCGATTCTCAGTAACAATGCCGATTTTTTGTTTTCCTTCAAGCCACCATTGGCGTGTCTGTAAATCGATGGCCAATGCTTCCTGTTCTGCACTCCTGGCTTCAAATAAAGAAAGTCGTGATTCGACGGGGCTGGATGGAAATTCCTTCGCGAAGAGTTTTGCGCGGTCTTGCAAGGCAATGTTGGTAGTATTGAAAACACTGCTGAGGAAAAGACCATAATCATTAGCGGCCGCTGGAAAAATGGCTCCATCAGCCATTGTTTCATTTGTTGTTTCTGTAAGGGATGTGAGTAGTGGCCGTATCGCACAGTCCGGGTGGTAGTCTATTGTTTCATCAGGCGGTGTTGAGCCCTGTAACCACACAGATGTTTTCCCCTGGGATATGAATGATTTAAGCCAGGTAGTTTCGCTGGGGGATAGTTGACTAAAGCCAGCGAGGTAAAATCTCTGGTTTGAATTTATGTGTTGAAGACTGTTTGTTAATTTGAGTAAATAGCTGGTGTGCCGGTCAGTAACACCTTCTTCCTGCATTTGTTGTTGCCATGCTTGCCATAACGTGTGTACCAGGCGTGCTTCACCAGTCAGGCCTTCCATTTCAGTGGTTATGCTGGCACTGCCGACTTCTTGTTTTGATTCATAGGCGTCACCTAACTGCCGCAAAAATTTTTCGAATTTTTTAGGTAAACGAATATGGCGTTCGTTAAGCTCGTCAAATAGTTCCAGCAAGCTGTCTGCGAATGTCCATGGGCTAGCTTTTCCGTAGAGATAGGAATGATTCTTTAGAGCTTCTGCCAGCATTAGTTCGCGTTGATGCTCTGTTAAAACAGGCAGGTCGCCGTGTGGAAGTTGTGAAACCCAACCAGGAAGCGTGTTTATTTCTGGACCCAGCAATGCAGAAAAGCCTAGAGATTGTGCGTTGCTGAGAATGTGTTCCCGAAGTTGTGTGGCGGCCTGCTGTGAAGGTAGTAGTACGGTGATATCAGTCAGGTTAGGTAACTGATTTTTGTGTGTATGGATGATATGTGTCGCAAGTTCCGCGAGGCAATCTTGCCCATAGTTAAGCAGGTGCAGGGGGGTGTTGTTAATGGGCCCTGGCATATTATTTCTGTAATGTTATTAGTGAATGACGATTAGCGTTTTTACTGTGAGCACAAACGGTAAATCAGCGCTCAAGGTATTGGAGTTTGTCGGGCACATCTTCCCATTTTTTGGCATCTGCGGGCGCAGCTTTCATTTCGGTTATCACGGGCCAGTTTTGAGACAACTCTTCATTCATGGCTATAAATTTTTCCTGGTCAGAGGGAAGGTCATCTTCAGAAAATATTGCGTTAATGGGGCATTCGGGTTCACAAAGCGTGCAGTCTATACATTCCTCGGGATCAATCACCAGAAAATTTGGCCCTTCGTGAAAACAATCTACCGGACAAACTTCGACGCAATCGGTGTATTTACACTTGATGCAATTTTCCGTAACAACGTAAGTCATGTTGTTATGCTCTCCCCTTGATTGTTGCCAAAATAGTGATCAATAAAAAATTTTGAACGCCACATTTAGATTTGGTAATTATATTTCTCTGGATAGTGTAAACGGTATAGGTAGCCGACGTAAATTATCAAATTGAATGGTGGCTATTCAAGCGCCAATATTGATTGCTTTTGCAGATATGAATCACGATAATCTTGTTCGTTCCTAGGGAATGAAAAACGTAGTCTAATGGAATTACAGGGGGTTATGGAAATGGGTAAATTGACTCGTAGTTTGGTATTGGTTTCAGGAATGATGCTGGCAACTGGCGCAGGCGCTGTCGGTATGGGCATGGGTATGGCCCCGGCAGCTCCTGGCATGGCTGCAGCAGCGATGGGTATGGGGATGGCGCCAGCAGCTCCTGGTATGGGCATGGGCATGGGTATGGGGCCAGGTGCTCCTGCAGTTCCAGCTGTACCTGCAGTACCTGGTGGGCCAGGTGTTCCAGCAATACCAGCGGTACCGGCAATACCAGCGGTACCAGCAGTGTAATTACCTGGGTAATTGTTTCAGGAAAAGGTGCTTATAGCGCCTTTTTTTGTGTCTGGGTTACAGGCGAGTTATGTAAGCAGCTGTGAGAGCTGGATTTATTACGGCAGTGTGTTTTTTAATCCTCCAGTGATTCTTTTAGCAATCCCTTTAGTAAAAACACGGCATCCAGTGCCTGTCGTGGGCTGAGGCTGTCTGGGTCCAGATCCTGTAACTTGCTGATGACGGGATGGTTATCTGCAGAGTCAAAGAGGGAAAACTGCTCAACAGATTCTTCAGTTTTTGTGTTGGCGCTTTGTTTTTCTAGCTGAACCAGCCGAAGTCGCGCGCGTTTTATTACCTCTGGTGGTACGCCGGCGAGCGCTGCAACCTGTAGCCCATAACTCTGATTGGCCGGGCCTTCTTTTACGGAATGCATAAAAACAATTCCATCACCGTGCTCCACCGCATCAAGGTGAACATTGGCGACGTTAACCAGAGATTCTGGGAGAGTAGTGAGTTCAAAGTAATGCGTTGCGAATAAGGTGTAGGCTTTGACCTCGCAGGCCAGTTGTTCGGCGCAGGCCCAGGCTAAAGACAAACCATCGAAGGTGCTGGTGCCGCGACCGACTTCATCCATGAGCACTAAACTGTTTTCGGTGGCGTTATGCAGTATGTTGGCGGTTTCTGTCATCTCTACCATAAAGGTAGAACGGCCACCGGCCAGATCATCTGAGGCGCCAATGCGAGTGAAGATGCGGTCAATGGGGCCTATTGTGGTTTTTTTCGCTGGCACAAAACTGCCCACATGGGCGAGAAGGGTAATCAACGCGGTTTGTCGCATGTAAGTGGATTTGCCACCCATGTTAGGGCCGGTGATGATGAGCATGCGGCGTGAATCATCAAAGTGCACATCATTGGCAATGAACGGATCCGTCATCACCTGTTCGACGACAGGATGACGACCACCTTCAATGTGTAAACCCGGTGTGTCCACTAATTCTGGTTGGCACAGATCCAAAGTCTCGGCACGCTCGGCGAAATTAGCCAGCGCATCCAGTTCCGCCAATGCGCTGGCACTGTCCTGTAAAGCCGGTAAAACGTCAGCGAGTTTGTCGAAGAGTTCGTTATACAGTGATTTTTCGCGAGCCAGGGCACGTTCTTTTGAGCTTAATGCTTTGTCTTCAAACGCCTTGAGCTCGGGGGTAATGTAACGCTCGGCACCTTTAAGTGTTTGTCGACGAATATAGTTATCCGGTGCTTTTTCAGATTGTAGTTTGCTAATTTCAATGTAATAACCGTGCACGCGGTTATAAGCTACTTTGAGTGTGCTGATGCCGGTGCGTTCACGTTCGCGAGTTTCCAGATCCAGTAAAAACTGTCCGGCGTTATCCTTGATAGCACGTAACTCATCGAGTTCGCTATCGTAGCCCGGTGCAATCACGCCACCATCGCGGATCAACATGGGCGGCACATCGATGATGGCTCGGGTTAATAGTTCATGTTCGCCTGGGTATTCACCAATAATGTCGTGCAGAGTTTCGAGCAAGGCACAATCCAGGCCAGTAAAGATCTCAGCGAGTGTAGTGCGCAAGTTGGGCAAACGTTCCAGAGTATCGCGAAGTTGGGAAAAATCACGTGGTCGTGCGCTGCCGATCGCAATGCGCGCCAGAATACGTTCGACGTCGCCAATGCTACGCAACGTCTCCTGCAAGGTTTCAAAATTGTGCTGTTCCAGCAGAACAGATACCGCCAGATGGCGTTGTTGGAGTTGCGAATGATTGGCCAGCGGGCGGTTGATCCAGCGCCGTAATAAGCGGCTGCCCATGGGGGTCGTAGTGTGATCCATCACCCAGGCCAGGGTGTGTTCGGAGCCCCCACTTAAATTAGTTTCTAGTTCCAGGTTTCGTCGACTGGCCGCGTCCATGATGATGCTGTCTTCACGCCGTTCTACTTGCAGCCCTCTAATGTGAGGCAAAGCAGTCAGTTGAGTTTCTTTGACGTATTGCAGTAAGCAGCCAGCCGCAGCAATCGCGAGTTCCAGGTTTTCACCGCCCTGACTTTCAAGACCAAAGCCCGCAAGATCATGGGTGCCAAATTGCTGAGTGAGTAAACGTGTGGCCGTTTCCAGTTCAAAGTGCCAGGGTGGCAGGCGACGTAAACCGCTACGCTCCTGGTCGAGCGAAGGGGGTGCGTCTTCATTAATAAGTAATTCAGCTGGACGGATTCGTTCCAGCTCGCCCGCCAGAGCCTCTTCACCCTCGACTTCCAGCACACTAAAACGGCCGCTGGTGATATCCAGTGTGCTAATGCCATAGCGGTTTTCATGGCCGTATACGGCAACCACCAAACTGTCGCGCCGTTCTTCCAGCAGAGCTTCGTCGGTTACTGTGCCAGGGGTGATCACTCGAACCACTTTGCGCTCCACCGGTCCTTTGGACGTAGCCGGATCACCAATTTGTTCGCAAATAGCAACCGACTCACCCACACGCACTAGTTTGGCAAGGTAACCATCTGCTGCATGGTAGGGAATACCGCACATAGGAATGGGGTTGCCACCAGCTTTGCCTCGAGCGGTAAGAGTGATATCTAACAGCCTGGAAGCCTTACGGGCATCGTCAAAAAATAATTCGTAAAAATCACCCATGCGGTAGAACAGCAGGGTATCTGGATGATCGGCCTTGATACGCAAAAATTGTTGCATCATGGG
>JAUWVK010000027.1 GCA_030617485.1 Gammaproteobacteria bacterium | reverse complement strand
ACATAACTCAGTGGCAACCGGGCGAGACCCTGTTACTTTCTGGCAAGCTGCTCACCGGTCGTGATGCCGCCCACAAACGGTTGGTAGATTTACTCGATAAAGGCGAACCGCTGCCCGACGGCGTGAACCTCAAAGATCGTTTTATCTATTACGTAGGGCCAGTCGACCCAGTACGCGACGAAGCCGTTGGTCCTGCCGGTCCCACCACCGCCACACGTATGGACAAATTTACCGATACCATTTTGGAAAAAACCGGCCTGATGGGCATGATCGGCAAGGCCGAACGTGGGCCCGAGGCTATCGAAAGCATCAAAAACCATGGCGCGGTGTATCTTATCGCCACCGGCGGTGCGGCCTACCTGGTCTCGAAAGCGATTCGTTCGTCAAAAGTCATCGCCTTCCCGGAACTGGGCATGGAAGCCATTCATGAATTTGTGGTGGAAGATATGCCTGTTACAGTGGCCGTGGACACCAAAGGAGATTCAGTACACCTAACAGGACCCGCAGAATGGCAATCAAAGATTGCCGGGATTGCCATCACCACAAAATAACGACCGGCCCCCTTGTTTCTGTCTCACATGTTCTAATAATCCTCTCAACATAAAAGGGCCCGCAAAGCGGGCCCTTTTATCGTCTCATCCCTGAGATATTAAGCTCCAGATTAATCCAGCTGAACCATCAGTATTTTAAAGTTATTGTCTTTACTCATGGCAATCTGGCGATACAACGTCACCGGAGCCTTGCTCACATAAGCCAGGCGCAAAGTTCTCGCCATTTCCTGATTAACTGCACTTGCGGCGCTACTGCCATTGTCGTGAAGTGCCAGGGTGTAAATCATGCCAGGTCTTGAGTCGAGGGTGACCAGCACTTCGGCATGAGCCTTGTTCTTACCTGTGCCAAAATTCATTCCCTCAACCTGAACCCGGTACAAACTGATCTTTCCCTTAACCTCCACCGAATGACCATCAGGTTTATCGATTTTCACCGGGCTATCTGCCACTGCGACCCCCGCAAATAACAAACCCAGAGAAACTATCAAACTCATTATGCCGTGTGTAAACGTATCCATTACAAATCCCTCCATATTATAAATGTGAACTACAAAACAAACCTTTGCGTCATTGCTATTTATGTTTTGTATGGGTAGATAATAGAAACTTATTCTTAAACCCAGCTTAATGAAAACTTAAGGGAGGCTTAAAGAGGGAAACAACAGGAGGATGAATCAATATCAGACACGTCGCAGGTACAGATCATCAAAAAACAGAGAGGAAGTTGTTTTTTTGGTCTTATTTTCTTGGCGAGCTATGGCCACTTTTCTCATGGGTGAGAAAAAGTGCCACACCAATCAGGGCGATACCACCGGCCAGGTAAAGTAAATCCATGGGCGTGGCGAAATTCATGCTCACTGCATGCTCGAAGTATTTAACGATGAGAATCATCAAAATAACTTTGGCCAGCCGACCTTTAAGATCATCCAGGCTGTGAATAATCAGCACGCTAGACGCTGTTTCGGATGCCTCCGCCTGCTCAATACGACTAATGAACAACTCATACAAACCCAGCGCAAAAATCAGCAATACCGTACCCAGCAAATAACCATCAATAATTTCGACTACATGGGTCACAGTAGTACTGCGGAAAACAGCTCGCGCATCCCCGGTTAGCTCGGATGACGTGTAATCAACCATATGACCCACTAAAAACCAGGCATCAACAGTAGCGACAAAAAACATCACAAACGCAGTCGCCAGGCTGGCTATCACGGCAAACAATACGACAAAACGGCTTTGCCAAAGAGCGCCTTCAAATAAGTGTTCTAGTCTTTTCATCATTGGTTTGTATTTAAATCCACGTTTCGTTATTTATTCAGATACTGTTGATCAAACACATCAACAGGCCCCAGACTAGAAGCTCCCCGTAATTTGGAATGTTTAATGGCTGCTGCCACCGATTCCTCGGATGCATTTCGATCAATAATCAAACTCACCCCCGTTGCAAGAGCATCTGGACGTTTGATTTTATCCTTGTTCGCCTTCCATAGCAGCGGCCACATATCCGAGTTACCATAAACTTCCGGCTTTGCAGCAATATCCCAGAGGTTATCTTTTTTGCTAACGGTGTACGTACCCTGTTGTGAAGTGGAAACCGACGCTGATGATACCTGCTCGGAAATCATTGGCACTTCGGCTTCAGAGATCACAGGAGCTTCAGCCTCTGCATCCATCTGCGCCTGCAATTCGGCCATGATAATACTGGTGGTATCGTAGGCGAACTTAACTCGATCTTCTTTCCATGCAGTTTCCGCCGAATCCAGCCGCGTTTTTTGATCCGTGTACATTTGATCCATATAGTCTTTACGCAATGTGGTAATAAGGAACAGACCCTCTTCCCGATAGGATTGAAGCACTGCCACTTCGGCTTGACCACGCGCCTTGTTTGCCGAATCAAGAGCATCCCTGTACTCATCTGCTGCCATGGCATTATCGGCCTTATCGAGAATTTTGGTGGTATCACGCCAGAGATTTTTACGTTGTTTGGCGTTATTAATAGCCACGTCTGCCGCCATAATTGCGCTGGCTGCATCGGCTGCTGTGACCGGCGGCTTCGGCTTAGGCGCCGCCGCCTGTTCTGGCCATGACGAACAACCCGTCAGTAGCACTACACTCAAAGCCAACAATATGATTTGGTTGTGTTTGTTCATTGCCTCACCTCCAATGGAGAAGCTAAGTGTCTAAATTCAGTTTATGAAACGTCACTTTTGGAAAAAACTTAAGGTTTTACAGGGGTTGCGGCTGGGTTATTTATCATTCAGAGGCCAAAACACAAAAACCTATTCGTTAAGCGCCTTATCCTGAGCAGTCACCGCCTGATCACGAGCAGCTCTGGCATTGTCTTTCGCCAGGCTATAGTCGCCATCTTCAAGGGCCTTTTCCGCATCTTTTAGCAGTTCTTCCGCCGACTCAAGATCTTTAGCGGCACGTGTATCTGCGCCAGCCTTTCGAGCAGCCTCCACAGCCTGACGCGCATTACTCATTTCCTGAACCGGCATACCGGTACATGCTGCGATTAACAACATAAAAACGAGCAAAAAACTTTTTAAGAAATAGGATTTTTTATTCATTGGATTCACAGAGCCAGCTTTCTGTGCCCTGTCGAAGCCAACCTAGCACCGGCCTAAAAAGCTGTCAAGGTAAGCCTTTGGCAGGAATTGAGAGCAGTCTGCGGGCAACTCTTTGTAGGCGACAACGGGTACAGTCGTCGATACAATTCACCAATAACTCTTTAAAACCTGATTTACAAAAAGCACTGCCCAGGAGACACCGAACATGTCCGTTACTATTTATCACAACCCCCAATGTTCTAAATGCCGAATCACCCTACAGCTACTGGAAGATAAAAAAATTGAAACCAACGTCGTGGAATATCTCAAGACTCCACCCGATGCGAAAACCCTGAATGAATTACTCACAAAACTTGGCATGGAACCACGTGATCTCATGCGTAAACATGAATCAGAATATAAAGATAACAACCTGGACGATGAATCACTCAGCCGAGATCAGCTCATTCAAGCCATGATCGATTACCCCAAACTCATCGAGCGACCTATAGTTGTCGCCAATGGCAAAGTTGCCATTGGTCGACCAGTGGAAAAAGTGCTGGATATCCTCTGATTATGGCTAATATAAAAGTGGCCGACATACTGGTTTTATTTTACAGCCGTCACGGTTCCACACACGAAATGGCGCAACTGGTATCACGCGGCATTGAAGAAGTTCCCGGCACACAGGCACGACTTCGAACTGTGCCGCCTGTTTCCACAATTTGCGAAGCTACCGCAGACGACATCCCCTCAGAAGGTCCACCCTATGCAACACATGACGACTTGAAGGAATGCATCGGTCTTGTACTAGGAAGCCCAACACGCTTTGGCAACATAGCATCACCACTAAAATATTTTTTTGATGGTACTAGTGATCTCTGGTTATCGGGTGCACTGGCGGGTAAACCTGCGGCAGTATTCACTTCAACTTCCAGTATGCACGGCGGGCAGGAAAGCACATTATTATCCATGGCCTTACCACTAATACATCACGGTATGCTTTTTACCGGCCTGCCCTATTCAGAAACCGACCTGATGCACACCAGCACTGGCGGCACACCTTATGGCGCGAGTCATCTTGCTGGCGATGACAGCAAACGTGTTTTAAGTGATGAAGAGAAAAGACTATGCAAGGCACTGGGAAAACGAGTGGCTGAAGCTGCGGTTAAACTGCAGGGTTAACCGTTCGTTTTAATCGTAAAAATTTCCAACATCTGCTTTGCAGCGTTAGCGGTCATTTAATTAGCGTTAGCAAAACCATTTATTATGTTTATTTCTTGGTTTTATAAGTTGTTTTCGATGATCATACTTTTGATCACTACCTAACGTTTGCGTGATAACCCATTTACCCTTTTTATTCTTGTTGAAGATATATGTCACAAAATGACAGTCAAAATCTTTATCACTTTTATACACTTTATAGGGCAGCTCGCACCACCCAGGTTGACCGCCTACCTGTCCACCTCCGCACGGCCAAAGTGATGGCTCTACAATACGCTTGTAACCACCTTTAGGTTGGTAGATTGTATTTTCAAATTCAACCGCAGATAACATATCAAAGACATAAGGGGCGCTATTCCGAAAGGGTGGTTTAATTGGATGCGCGCTAAATATTTGCTCTTCTTTTATCGCCTTAGCTACTTGCCATTGATTATTAATTTTCTCTAACCATATTTTCGCTATTTGACCCTGGTTTCTTTTGTCGGCAAAACGAAACGAACAAGCGGCAACCTGGCGACGCGAATTTTTCATCTTCTTTTGATTCTTGCTCGCATTTTCCATAAAACAGGTTTCTGCTTTATCCTGGATACTGTGCGCGGCTTTATTTTTCTTTATCCAATCTTTGGTTAACCATTTAATGCTGTCTAAATGGTCAAAACTTCTATCAATTACACCATCCTTCATTTTTATCCCTGCTGTCGCAACAAAAAGCTTACCTTTAATCATAATATTATTGGGGCTTGTTACCGAGCTATTAATAGTAACGGGTATTTTATAATCAGCTTCTTTTCCAAATCTCAGGGTGTACTCAAATTTCTTTAGCCATACTATGTTCATATTCACTGACGGGTCTTTCTTATCATAGGACATCTGTCCGTTCTGGAATGTTTTTTTCAAATCGGGATAGGTCACCGTTTTTTCGTCATAATCACTCGGCATATGCCAAAAGCTAATTTTTCGATCATAATTCCAGGTAGGGTCATCGCCACGGTATAGCGTCAAAATTCCGTTTTCAAAGAAACCCTTAAAATCATGGAATGTTGTTCCATCCACCTGAACAGATAACGACTCCTGGTCGAAACTATGTACGTTAGAACAGGCAAGAACTAAAGTAGATATAAACAATAGGTATAATAAATGTTTCAAATTATCACCATAATATATTTAAAATAAACGTCCGCTTTCACCAAAATCAGTCACCCAACAAGAGGTTTATTAATTATTATTTGGATTAAAGGAAATTTAACAACGAGATCACTAATCTGAGGGATAATTTGTGCCGAGACTAAACCTTAGTGTAAATCATTGCTCTCTACAGCTTTCTAACCCACTTACAACTATCTCTTTTCTCACCCCTGATATGGCATTTGTTTCATACAAAGATATACCATAACTTCTATCAACATAAGTTAACTGTGCATCATATTGACTGTTTGGATTAACCTTGAGAAAGGCATCTATCGTGATTGTGCTTTGGCCTTTTAACCAGTGTGACATTTGAATTTGAAACGATAACAGGATGTTACTGTTAACTGGAACGCCAAATTTTACGGGTGTTTTCTTAAACTTTACACTGCCTTTTAATGGGCCGTTACATTGTTTCCCAAGTGCGTAGACATCAACGCGTCCTTTCAGCCCTGAGACGCTTTCCTCACTAAATTTTACTGAAATATTGTTTGGTAGATTGCCCTGATACGGTTGTATCGATGAGCAACCAGTAGCCAGCAGTACAATCAACAAGCCGAAGAAGGATGTTTTCAGCAATTGGCTCGCGTTCATGATTATCCCAATTCAGTATCAGCCGCCAAAAGTATTGTCCATTGCAACAAGGTCAGGACATGTATTCTTTTTGCCCTCAGCCCAGCCAACAATGGCTTTGGAAACGATACTGTAGTCTTTTGGAAAATTCATTCTATAAATTTCGACCAGAGTTTTGTTTCCTTTTAGCTGAGTGGCATCAGCAACCATAAAATAGATACCTCCGGGAGGGGGAAGGGCATTAGATGAAGTGTTCCCGCCTCGTTCAAACTGAACGGTCAGCTGAATTTTACCCGGTGAAAATTCAATTCTAGGATTGTAGTCGTTGTAGGTTGTGCTTGTAGAGAATCCTCTAGTTACTGAGCTTTCTACAGTTACATCCAGACATTTCTTATACCGATCTTCCCAAACCTTGGATACTTCCGATAATTTTTTATTGACTGTATAAGACTCTTTAACAATATACTTTGTTTTTGTGACCGCCTCACGAAACACTTGGGGCGTCTGAGGAGTTTCCACTTTAGGGATAAGCATACAAGAAATTACAGGTACACATAATGCCAACATAATAGAAAGTTTTATAAATTTCATGTGCTTTTCCTTTCTCCACAGCTATAAAAAATTAAATTTGAATAATAGTTTAGCGGCGCTCAGCATTACTACTTGAGTATTTGCATATTCTTAAAATAGTTAATTTATAGTAATAGTAAATGCAGTACCGGTGACGCTTGATCCGCAACCATCAACTATCACAAAGACACCAGCAGTAAAGCTGTACGTGAAACTTTTGTCAGGCGTCAACGCTTTATTGGTTCCTGAATAAACGTATGAGGGACTGTTAAATTTTCCATCCGCTTCATCGTAAACCGCCACACAAGTGGAATCGAACATGTTGCTAACGGTTACCGTATGGTTACCCGATGCGACTGGATTTAAATAATAGTAACTGTATTCAATCCCTTTCGCCTGGCCTTCATAGGCTACACCCTGGGTTAGCGCTATGGAGTTAATGGTCAAGTTACCCCCATTACCTGTACTGACAGCACCCTCAACAGCGTAATCATGATCAACAGTCAAGTTGAACGTACCGCCAAAACCGCTTGAGGCTCCACCCACTTTGATATAAAGGTTGTTTCCAACAGGACTTAATCCCGCGCAGGCTTCATCTGATGTTCCAGCTGATACACTGCTGCATAGCAGATTGGTAAAACTGGAATCATCGTAAACATACAAATCTACATCGGCACTTTGATTCGTCAAGCCGATGACATAGTTAACATAGTCATAACCACCTGATACGTCGGCGATGTAATAGCTGTTAGTCGCGTCAACCGTACCCCCCGTATGTTCGAGCCTGCTCACGCCAACAAATTCAGTTACCGGAAATGCACCAATGTTTACCGGCGTTCCGACTGACCCCTGAGTACTATATGCGACTTCAGTAATGGACAGATCAAATGCTGAGCCATAAGGGTCATCACTTGTCACCATGATGGATGCCGTACCACTATAAATGGGTTCGATAGTGCAGCTGAAATTATTGAACGATTCAAGTTGGCAACCGAGAGGAGAGCTGAACATGGCATTGTCATACACCCATGCACTTAAACTCGCATCTGTATTGTTGGTTACCTGAAATGAATAGGCTTTACCTGCTGTCAATGTGGCAACAAGATAAGTGCGCTCGGTACTAACAGAGCCAGAACCCACTTCACCAGTTGTATAGTTGGGTAGCAATCCAGTAATATCAAAAGAACTGGCAAAACTACCTTGTTGTACATAGACCCTATCCACTGTCAGGTCGAACTTCGATCCATAAGTGGAACCGCCCACAAAAACCCAAACACTACTACCAGTAGGTGTTGCCTGACATGACTCATCTGCAAGATTTGCGTTGTCGGACGTACAAAGCATGGTGACCAAACTGGAATCATCATACACAGTAAGAGATGCGTCACCGGATAAACTGGACAGCCCTACACTGTGTAATTTACCTGCGACGACAGGTACCTGATAATAACTACCCGCACTATCAACAGTTCCCGAATACGGTGCGTCAAATACCGGGGTGGAAACGATTGTTTGAGGCGTGACCGAAGTACCTTCTGCTGCGTAGTTAATGGGCGTTACATTCAGAGAAAATTCCGCACCTAATCCAGCATTGCTTGTCATTTTGACATACACAGTCGCCGTTGTTGCGGGCTCCAGCAGACAAACCAGATCCCCAGCACTCAATGTGAAATCACTGCAGGTGTATGTAGTAAATGTTGAATCACCGTCATAAACATACATACCCAGGTCACCATCCACGCCAGTCGCCTGTATTCGTACAGACTGCATTGCAGTGACGGGTATGCTGTAGTAACTGTTGGTATAGCCATTAATCCCACCAACGTGCCCATGATGAGGCAGTATCGTCAATGCAACGGGTGCTCCTTCCGTACCTTCTTCTGTGTACGCCGCGTGGTCTTCCGTTACGGTGAGAGTAAAACCAGCGCCAATAGAATTACTGATACCCGACACCAACACATAGGCTGGCGTACGATCCGCCTGGAATGAACAGGACTCATCCCCAGTACCCGCAACACTAGATTCACACAGAATCGTTCCCGAACCTGGCCCATCTAGCACCATAAGGGATACGTTATTGGTAATATTTGTCAGCGAGACCGTATAGCGCCCAGTGAGTGCGACGGGCGCACTGTATATGCTGCCTCCGCCCATATAAAAAATGAGATAACTACCGACTTGTCCACTAACCGGCGTATCTAACGATAGTGCAATCGGCGAAACAGATGAACCCTCGTCTTTGTATCCCGCATTGACTGTTAACGTATAGGCCGCACCTTGAGCGGTATCTAAATTAGTATCGTCGCCATTAACAGCGATATACAGCACACCGCCTGCCGGGCCATCGGCATAACACCTTTCATCATCGTTATTGAAATTTTGAGATGCACACACCTCATTAGAGAAACCGCTGTCATCGTAGATTTCTAGATGAGCATTACCATCCAGTCCGCTTAGAGAAATATAGTACGCTGCGCCAGGTGTCACGTTTACGGCATAGTAACTGTACCCATTGCCTGCACCAGGGCCACCAAAATTAACTTCACCTGAGTGAGAGGTTTCCAATGTCAGAGTAACAGGTGAACCTATACTACCTTCGATACCGTAGGTAGAGGCATACACAAAAGTAAAACCTTGCATAGCGGGGCTGGCGTTAATCGCGGTCGCAATGCCCGAACCAGGTGAGACTGCGGTGACTAGACCAGAAGAATTCATGCTAACGACGCCAACGCTAGCCCATGTTACTGAACCGCTTATGTCCAACTGACCGCCATCATCGTAGCTACCAATGGCGCTCATCTGCTGCGAAGCACCAACCTTAAGCACAAGGCCTGTTGGCGTCACTGAGATAGATTGCAACACCGCACCAGGCGCTGGTGCCGGACCTGGCGCTGGACTCGGGCTTGCCCCCCCACCACCGCCTCCACCACCGCCACATGCTGTGAGGACGATGATAAATATAACGTAAGAAGAAACTCTAAAAATTGTGGAGATGCAGGACATTGAAATTCCTTTTAAATTGTTAATTCTTGTTTTAAGGTTTTCTCGGGTAAATAAGTGATACTTGAACTTATCTTATCGTGAGATATGTCGAATCACGCACACTAATTGTGTGATCGGCGTCACAGAAATGAGCGCTGAGGGGGTATTTAGAGAATATTTCTGGATGACCGCTATGGGTTAGCGGTCATAAGAGGATTTACACGTTAACGTCTGCATCAGTAAAAGTAGATATTCACTTACTCAGACTAAATAAGACCCCGCACAAACGGGATCGTCAATTTTCTATGTTGCGCCAACGATGCTTCATCAAGCTTATCCAGCAAGGCAAACAAAGACACCATATCTCTTGCACTGCGCCGAATTAGAAACAGACCAACGTCTTCTGTTAATTCAAAACCACGCATTTTCGCCCGCAACTGCAAGGCCGCAATTTTATTGTCATCATTTAATTCCTGCAGATGAAACACAGGGCCCCAACTAAGCCGTGACTGCAAATCAGCTAGCGATAATGGCAAAGCATTTGGCGCAACATCACCAGTCACTATCATCTTGTTGCCTGCATCGCGCATGCGATTGTAAAGATGGAACAAGGCTTCCTCACATTGTTTATTTCCTGCAATCTCCTGCACATCATCAATACAAACCAGCGACATCTGCTCCAGACCTGTAAACATTTCCGGCTGAAGGTCGCCAATATCCTTCAATGGTAAGTAGGCAACGGTTAACCCGGAGTCAGCGGCCCGTTGACAGGAAGCCTGTAACAAATGACTTTTCCCTACGTTGGTAAAACCCCATAAAAAAAGGAATTGTTCGCCAACAGACTCACCGGAAATAATTCGTTGCAAGTGATGCACTGCCTCAACATTGCTTTCGAGAACATTATCGTTATGACAAGCGCCCGCAAAAAAGTTTTCAAACGAAAATCCATCCCGCCAGGCAAAATGCAAGGGTATTTGTTCTGTTACCACGACCTAAATCCAATCATTAAAATATATCTATTGAGTAATCTGGATTCCGGCCTGCGCCGGAATGACGAAAAGGAAACTTACGATTCAGCGTAAAGATCACTTTGACGATAGACCTGCTGAATATGTCTCAGCAATACCATTACAATCGCGGCCACTGGCAAGGCAAGCAATACACCAACAAAACCAAACAACGTACCACCTGCCATTACCGCAAAAATTACGGCAACAGGATGAAGACCGATTTTATCACCTACCAGCATTGGCGTTAGCAACATCCCTTCCAGCGCCTGACCAACACCAAAAACTGCAGCTATTAACAGCAGAATGGAAGGATCATGAAATTGCATCATGGCAGCGACACCAGCCAACAAAATACCAACAATAAAACCCAGGTAAGGAACAAAGCTCACCAGCCCTGCAACCAAACCAATGATCAGAGCCAACTCAAGACCAACCCACCACAAACCCACTGAGTAAATAAAAGCCAACGCCAGCATAACTAACATCTGACCACGAAGAAACGCGCCTAACACTTCATCGGATTCTTTTGCCAGCTTCACCGCAGTTGGTTCCCACTTTCGCGGTAATAAACCATGTATTTTTTTAACAAGCCCATCCCAGTCTCTTAACAAATAAAATGTGACGACAGGAATAAGCACCAGATTCGCTAGCAACGCTACCAACGCCATCCCGGACTGAGACAACCAGGCAATAATATTTTTGGCGACACCCCCAAACTGTGACCAGTGCTCCTGCAACGCAGATTTTAATGTCGTTGAATCCAGTAATGAAACTTCCACACCAAAAGTTTTTTTCAGCCAGGGGGCAATATTTGTTTGCAACGAGTCCAGGTAGACCGGCAACTTGCTTACCAATACTTCTATTTGATTCCCCACTGCGGGCACAAGCAATACTAAAACCAGGGTAACCATTGCTAGCAGTAAAACAAAAACAACAACAACGGCAGCGGTGCGTGGTAAGCCACGCGATTCCAGACGGTCCGCCAGAGGATCACCTAAATAGGACAATAATGCCGCCGCCAGAAAGGGCGTCAGCACCGGCGCCAGCAGATAGACAAGAAATCCGACAGCAAACGTTACTGTCAGAATTAACCATTTTTGTGATTCAGTCATATGCTCGTTACTACTTATTTTAATTAAGAATTTTTAATCAAGAGATGTTTTTTATTTTGTCGCATTTTTTGTTACATGAATTGCACGCCGACCCCACACCCACACATAATCCATTCCACTCATTACCGTGGTAACTAGCACGATATAACCCAGCGCCTCAACTACCCACGGTGTAAAGGCAAAATCTCCGTGATAAAACACCACTGCCAAAACAAATATTATCTGAAAAAAAGTGTTTGCCTTACTGATACGGGAAGGTGCCATATCAAACTGTACAAACATATAATGAAAAACGACGCCGCCGATAATAATCAACAAATCTCTTGCAATGACAACAACCACTAGCCATAACGGGATAAGCTCAATCCAGGCCAGCGCTAAAAATGAGCTCACCAATAACAGCTTATCTGCGAGCGGATCAAGAATCGAGCCCAGGCGACTTTCCCAATGAAACTGTTTGGCCAAAAACCCATCCAGTGCATCCGTAAACCCGGCAACAGCAAATAAAATTAATGCGGTTGCATACTCCAGATTTAACAACGCCCACACAATGGGCATCACCAGAAAAATGCGGAATATGCTAATTATGTTGGGTAACTGTTTCACTGTACTAACTTATAACTTAGACCAGCATCAAGGCAACAATTGATAAACCTGTGAAAAGGTCGACGCCCAACCCACGGATGTTTCTCCAGGCAAAGATTTGTATGGAACCAACACATTGCCCAGCGATACTGTTTTGGAAAAACTATCCGGGCTGCCCTGCACATCCAGCTCAAAAGTGATTCTATCCGCTTCTACACGGGCCGCATGTACTCGTGACACCTGCTGTAATGACTTCAAATAATGTGAAACACGCGCGTAATCATCCAGCGTACGCACATCAGTCACCGTAACGGGTAAAAATCCGGCCTGCTGTTGCCCCGCTGCGGGCGCATAACGACTGGCAAGGACGTCTACTGCACCAGCCACGCCTTCATCCAGCAATTCCGTTGGCAACACACCCACCCCACGCCAGGATTGCAAAAACCCGCCTTCCAGCAAGGTCCACTGTCCCTGCCACTCGCCACCGTAGGGTCGGTAAAGACGTCCTACCAACACCGCCTCTGCACGATAACGGCGCGATGCCGCATCAATAGAATCACGCAAACCGCCCCAGACATCGGCAAAACTCAGTGCTCTCTGGTCTTCCAGGTCCATCAGGGGCAGGAGCATCGCCAAACCACGACGGTGAGCTTCACGTTGTAATTGTTCCCGCAGTGGTTCAACGGAATCACTGCCCACCATGTAACGACGACCTTCGTCTTCAACCGCCAGCCATACTAGCGTTGCCGGCCGAGTCGCGCCCCACACCGGCAGACCATTTTCTCGCAGCACCTTATCTACGGCAGCCTTATCAAAGAGAAAAAGCACCATTTGAGGGGCAGAGCCAGGCTTTGACGTTTCCAACTCACGTTGAAGATCGGCATCTGAAAGCGCCCGATAACGATACTGCTGCAAAAATCTGGCCGGGCGTTTTACCGCTTTAGCAACATCACCTACCTGCACCGCATCTCGCTGGCCACTCACCTTCGCCAAAACCTCAGCCAATGCCGAGATCATCGCCAAAGAGCGCTCGCTGCGCTTTTGACTAAATACCTGCACCTCAGCCTTATACAAATCACTGACCTTGGCGCCAAAACTGCTGACGGGCAAGCAGATCAATATCAGCAAAAGACCATAACTCATTGATTTTTTCATAAAATGCACGTTACACAATCACCTTGTTTATCTGCCGGTTCCCCTGCCTTATCAATAACAGCTCGATCCAGTCTAGCATGGTTGCAACAACGATCATTTCCGCCAATATCCAGAGGATTCTTTGGCAATTATAAAGCCAGCAATTGCAGCGCGACGGGCTTGCCGATAAAATAGCGCACCTCGGGCACGGCTCCCATTCATTAAATTCAGGTATTTTTGTGAGTACTCTTGACGACAAGAACAGCAAATCTGGCAAAACACCATCGCTGAGCTATCGCGACGCCGGTGTGGACATTGACGCTGG
>JAUWVK010000067.1 GCA_030617485.1 Gammaproteobacteria bacterium | reverse complement strand
GAAAGCAGTACTCGTCATAAAATACACGCACGGGTTACGCGTGTTTCTAACCAGGGTGTTGGTTTCAAATTCTGTGATTTTGATACGGGAGTGTTCCGTTCCCTGCAGGAAATTATGTCTTATAGCAAAGGCTCCAAAAGCACACCACAATCTAGTTCACACTAAGGCGCACCCAGACTGTGCGTTAAACTTTACAAATAACCAGTGCAGTGCTCCAGGAGCACTCAACGTAAACCCCCCTCGCTGCACTAATCCTGCAGGCTCTTTAACCAGAGTTAACTTTTTACTTCTCTTTGTCATTTTTCGTGGCAGTTGATGATCCATCCTTATCACGCCATTTATCGTAGCAGGCTATGCCGCAAAAATGCTGCGTGTACTCATCGCCTTCGCTACTCATTGCCACGGACTCTGGAATCTCCGTCAGGCACACATCACAGCTGACGTTTTCGGGTTCTTTTGGAATTGGTTTACCTGTCATAGCTTTACCCCACGTAGTTAAAGCTTCCTACCATAAGCATAGCCCATTCTGGGGTGTTCATATGTCGATTAGTTACGGTATTGGTAATGGTGAAAAATTAGCACAGCGTTGCTAATGCTTGCCCCATTTGAATTTCGTCACCGGCTTTGATATCCGTTATCCAATCGATTGTATTGGCACCATGGAGCAGAATTACCGTTGAACCCATATTAAAACGCCCAATTTCATCACCTTTTTTAAAGTCACTCTGGGGTTTGTCAGATTCATATTTCCAGTGACGAATTTCTTTGCCGGCAGGTGGGGTTACTTCACCCGCCCAGACAGTTTCAATGCTGGCCACAAAAATGGCACCAACCAATACCATAGCCATAGGCCCAACCTCAGTATCAAAATAAGCAACTACGCGTTCATTGCGTGCGAACAAACGGGGAACGGCGCGAGCGGTAGCAGGACTAACGCTAAATAACCGGCCTGGCACATGAGCCATAGCGGTGAGTTTGCCATCAAGGGGGATGTGGATGCGATGGTAATCACTAGGTGAGAGATACAGGGTGGCAAATTTACCATCTTCAAATTGCTCGGCAGCCCGGACATCACCGCCTAACAGTTCTAGCAAAGAATAGTCACGTCCCTTGGCCTGGAAAATACGGCCATCCTTAATGTCTCCCAACTGGCTGACGGCACCATCCACTGGGCAGGCGAGAGTTTTGGCATCTTCTATAATGGGGCGAGCGTCATCTCGAAGCACTCGGGTAAAAAAGGCGTTAAAGCTGGGGTAAGTCTCCAGATCCGGTTCTTGCGCCAGGCTCATGTCTACGTTGAATTGTTTGACGAACCAGCGAGTAAAGCGGCTTTTCCACCAGTAGGCCTCGCTGCGAGTTATGGCATGCATAATTCGAGACAAAGCATGATGTGGCAAAAGATAAGTTGGCCAGCCTTTTAAATAGTCCAAAAGGCTAGCGCCGCGTTCAGTAGCGCGTTCAGTAGATTGTTGTGTCATATTTTTCTAATCAGTGGTGGTGTTTGCTGTCTGAATGATCTTTCATTTCATCCATTGAATCATGATCCATGTCATGTGAGTCGTGCTTCATGTCGTGGTTCTTGTTGTGAGAGTCGTGATCCATATCATGTTTGGAATGATCCTCCATGCCATGGCCTTTTTTCACGGGCGCGGTGAAATCGAATGTTGATTTATCTGATAAATGCAGAGTTAACTGAATTTTATCACCACTCCGGTATTTTTTCTTTGGCTTGATAAGCATCAGGTGTAATCCACCTGGTTCGAATAACACTTTACCGTTTGGGCTAATGATAATTTTTGATACAGGCAACATGCGAGCGATATCATTTTTTATCTTGGTGCGATGAATTTCCACACGACTAAACTGGGGGGAAGTGATACGTAAAATGGTGTGGGTCTTATCGGTGTGGTTATGTAAAGAAAGATAGCCCGCCATTACTTTTGCTGAGGGAGGGGCTTCACGAACCCATTGGTCGTGGACTTCTAGTTTTTCGTGAGGGATGTTAGAAGCAAAGGCGGGAATGCCTACGCATGAAGATATAAGTAATAGAATAAATATTCTCATCAGTTTTCTCGATTCCTCTATCGGGTTGGTTTCTCGTATTATCGCACTTTTGGTGCTGAATGGTTTATGAATAGAGGGTAACTAAAAGGCTGCCATATTCTCCCGTCATTCTCTCCCTTGAGACATGCCATATGGGTATACTAGGCACACAATAATTATATAGACTCGCGAACTTCAATGACCGATAACAACCAGTACAGCCATGATCACCAAGCCGTAACCGGTATTCTCATCACCAATCTGGGTACGCCCGACGAACCCACGACGCCTGCCTTGCGTCGGTATCTGGCCGAGTTTTTATGGGATCCTCGCATCGTTGATATGCCTCGCCCCTTGTGGTGGCTAATTTTGCATGGCTTCATTTTGCGTTTTCGGCCCAGTCGGTCGGCTGCGTCTTATCGGACAGTATGGACTGATGATGGTTCGCCTTTATTAAGTATTTCAAAAAAGCAGCTTGAGGCTCTGCGGAAGCTTTTGCCACAGCAATTGGCTCAGTCACTCTCTGGGCCAGTAGTCGTGGAGCTAGGAATGCGTTACGGCAATCCTTCAATACCTTCTGCTTTGGAGAAGTTACGTAATGCCAATGCACAGCGTGTGCTGGTGTTGCCCTTGTATCCACAGAATTCCTGTAGCACTACGGCATCTACTTTTGATGCGGTTGCAGCGGCAGTAGAAAAATGGCGCTGGTTGCCGGAGTTTCGTTTTATCAATCAATACCACGATGACGCCGATTATATAGAGGCACTTGCGGCCAGTATTCGTGAGGCCTGGAACGATAGAGAACAGCCAGAGAAACTGTTGTTTTCATTTCACGGCACACCAAAACGTTTTCACACTGAAGGTGATCCCTATTTTGATCAATGCCATAAAACAGCGCGACTGGTGGCTGAACGCCTAGAGTTAGATGAGGATCGTTGGCAGCTGACTTTTCAGTCCATCTTCGGTAGAGAAGAGTGGCTCAAGCCTTACACCATCGAAACTCTGCGAGCATTGGCTGCAGGCGGTGTTGAATCGGTGGATATAGTGTGCCCGGGGTTTTCAGCAGATTGCCTGGAGACTATCGAAGAGATTGGCGTGGAAAATCGTGATGCCTACCTGGAGGCTGGCGGTAAAACATTTAATTACATTCCCGCCCTTAATGATCGTGCTGATCACATTCGAGCCCTCACGGGTTTGGTGCAAAAGTACATTACTGACTGGGTATGAACTGACTGGTAATGGAGCAGCACCCATAAGTAATGCGGTCCGGCATAGGGAGGGGAACCGGCTAAACTGGTGATATTTACGGATTTACAGCTATATTTAGATACCCTGACTGTTCGATAATGTGCAAACAGAAGTACAAATAGAGTTCACCTATGAATAAAATGGTTATTTCGCTGTTGCTTGTGCTGCAACTTTTGATAGCGCCGCTTGCTGGAGCGGGGGCGGGTGAAAATGCTGAAGTAAAACCGCCCTTCGTCCTGGGCGTCCATCCCTACCTGCCGCCTGCGGAATTAGAAAAACGTTTTAAACCATTGCTGGATTACCTCTCCAGGCAATTGGATATGCCTATGGAATTAAGTATTTCCAAGGACTATGAGTCACACATCGAGAATATCGGCAATAAACTGTTTGATTTTGCATATCTTGGCCCTGCCAGTTACGTGAAGCTGACCGGTAAATATGGCCCTTACCCTTTGCTGGCGCGTCTTGAAATCAAGGGCAAGCCATTCTTTAAGGGCTACATCGTTACGCGGGAAGATAGCGCTATCCAAAAACTCAGTCAGCTAAAAGGCAAAAATTTTGCCTTTGGATCACCGCAGTCGACGATGAGTTATATGGTGCCTCGTTTTATGTTGCGAGAGGCGGGGGTTAGCCTCGACTCATTGAGCGATTATAAATTTCAGGGTAACCACCGAAACGTGGCCTTGAGTGTGCTGGTGGGGGAGTTTGATGCCGGTGCTGTAAAAGAGGAAGTGTATTTCAAGTTCAAGGATAAGGGTTTGCGTCAGGTTGCGGCCTCGCCATCTATTTCGGAGCATGTTTTTCTTTGTGGTAAGGGTCTTGCTTCATCACATCACGAGAAAATACGTGATGTGATGCTTAGCATGTCGAAAACGAATGAAGGCCGTCAAATTCTGCAATCAATCAAAAAGAGTGTCAGCGGCTTAGTGCCCGTTAGTGATAAAGATTACAACAATCTTAGAGAGATCATGCGTTAATTTCTTTTTATTAAAACTATTTCCATATGTCTTCCAATCCCGCCTATATTACCAAGAGCCGTTTAATCGTCGCCATTTCAATGGGCCTGTTTTTTCTGGGCGTTTATGCGGTTGTTTATCTTCAGTCACGACACACGGATCAGATGGTTGATCACGCTATTGCGGATGCGGAACATGAAATGGAGTTTTTATCCGGGTTAATCAAAAAGGTTTATCTGCAGCGTAATTTTGTGGAGCTAGAAAATATTTTACGTGATTGGGCTAAACAACATCGTTTGGATACAAGTATCAAAGCGATTACGGCTAATGGTTATGAGATTTTTTCATCGCCTGCTAGAGATAAATCATCACATAGCAAATTAATGCATCGGAATATCATGCGCGACAGCCACCTATTGCTGACCCTGTATGTAGAGCGTGATTTGGGTGCGGTTTATTCAAATGCCAAGCGCGAGAAGATAGAATATTTATTACTGGGGTTAACATTTGCCGGGCTATTCGGGGTGTTGATCTGGGTTCTTCTGGAAAAATTTGCCTTTTCACCACTGGAAAAAGAGATTAAACGCCGTCATCTTGCAGAGACAGGTCTTTTGCAAATCAATGATGAGCTCGAGACGCGTGTGGAACAGCGGACCTCGGCAATCAAAAAGCTGTCAAGTGTGGTTCAGCAAACAGACGATATTGTGGTTATTACGGATCCGGATGGGATTGCCGAATATGTTAATCCCGCTTTTGAAAAAATTACAGGATATTCTTCAGATGAGGTTGTTGGAAAAGAACTGGGATTAATTAAGTCAGATATGCATGAAGCAAAATTTTACACAACATTATGGGAAACCATCGTAGCAGGTGATTCATTTCGCGATGTGTTCATTAACCGCAAAAAAAATGGCGACATATATTACGAAGAAAAAACCATTACGCCATTAAAAGATGATAATGGTGAAATATACAATTATGTATCTACTGGTAAAGACATCAGCGACCGAATGGAGATACAGGAAAAACTGCATCATATGGCTACCCATGATGCTCTGACAGGATTACCGAATAGAGTTTTGGTTAATGATCGTTTGTTGCATGCCATTGAACAAGGGGAGCGTAGTCAATCAAAGATAGCTGTGATATTTATTGATCTGGATCGGTTTAAAGAAGTGAACGATAGTCTTGGTCACCCCTCTGGAGATGCTTTGCTGAAAATTGTTGCGAAGAAACTTAAATCCAGCTTGCGTCACGGTGATACATTGGGTCGTTTTGGTGGTGATGAGTTTACTATCTTAATGGAAGGAATTAATCAGATTGATGATGTTAGTGCCGTCATGCAAAAAATACTTAAAACGGTATCTGAACCTGTGTTGCTCGGAGGTTATGAAATTGTTTCTTCCGCCAGTATAGGGGTAACCATTTTCCCGGACGATGCCGCCGACGCAGATGTTCTAATAAAGAATGCTGATGTCGCGATGTATCGTGCAAAAGCTCGAGGTGGTGATTCTTATGAATTCTATACACTCGACATGTCTGTTCAGGCAGACGAACGGATGGAGCTTCAGCACAGTCTGAGCCATGCTATGGAACGTGGCGAATTCGACCTGTATTACCAACCAAAAATCAATGTACAAACAGGGCGGGTGATTGGCATGGAGGCTCTATTACGTTGGGAACACCCAAAGATGGGACTGGTGGAACCTTCAAAATTTATACCTGTTTTGGAGGAAACAGGAAAAATAGTTGATGTAGGTTACTGGGTATTTCGCATGGCCTGTGCGTTTCACCAGGAACTTAAAGAAAAGGGATTTCAGCCGCTACGAATCTCGATCAACCTGTCGGCACGGCAGTTTCATGATGAAGGACTTTTGGAATTTGTTGAAATGATTTGTGCGGAACATGATCTCGATGCCCGCCAACTGGAAGTGGAAATCACTGAAAGCTTGCTTATTGAAAATATGGGCGTTGCTGTAACTATTCTTGACAGGTTGCATGCAGCAGGGGTTCATATTGCCATTGATGATTTTGGTACGGGTTATTCATCTATGAGTTACCTGAAACGGTTCCCCATTGATTCATTAAAAGTGGATCAATCTTTTGTTAAAGATATACCTGATGATAAAGATGATGTTGCTATTGTTCGGGCAATCGTGGCGTTAGGTGAAACTCTGGGTATGAATCTGGTTGCCGAAGGGGTGGAGACTTCGGCTCAGTTGGAATTTTTCACAGAGGTGGACAAATGTGAGATACAGGGATTTTTTATCAGTAAACCTTTGGCGAGGGATGAATTTGCAATTTGGCTTTCAGAGCATAATAAAAAATATGGGATATCAGTAGCCATTCCTTCATAAAATCCTGGGATAGCTCTTAGAAAAGCAGGAAGGATCTGCTTTTTATTGCCTAACCTGGCTTCTTGCCTTCATGTTTTCCGGCTAGAAAGGCCTCCATTAATGCATTTTTAAGGTCGGGATTTTTCGTCAGGTCATCTATTGCCAAATACTGCTTCGCGATAGTTTGAATATGGTTGAGGATTGTATTGTCGTGCCATGCATTTTCGAAATCATCCATTGAGAAAACCCCATCTTGACAATAGTTAGCAGCAACACCGGTTGCCTTGTTAAACTTAATGGTTTCTCCCAGCATCATTTCGTATTGATAGGAATAGGTATCGATATTACCTTCCTTGGCAAGTTTCACATATATTAAGGCTAGCCTGTCATGATCTTCTTGCGAAGTCTTCATGAGGTGATCGAGATCGATAATAATCTCTGGCGAATAGCATTCACCCTTAAAATAAAATTCTACGCTGGCAACAATTTCATTTTTCATAACGGGCTATTTCTTTCCAGTTTCTTTTGTAAGCTCACAAGAGCTTCCTGTGTTTGGCGAAGTTCTCGTAGCATTTCATCTTTAGTGGGAGGCCTTTGCAACTTATCAAGTTGTTCCTGTTTGGCTTCCTCCAGGTTATTAATTACCACGGCAATGAATAAATTGATGACTACGAATGTTCCTAATACGACAAAACTAACAAAGTAAATCCAGCTCATGGGGTGCATATCCATGGCGGTGTACATAACGTCAGTCCAGTCTTCAAGTGTTACCACTCGGAATAAAGTCAACAGTGATATTCCTAAAGTCTCCCAGTGTGTAGGGTCGTGTTCATGGAATAAATGGTAGCCAGCTACGCCGTATATGTAGAATATGATGCTCATTAACAGTAAAACATGCCCCATGCTGGGGATGGAGCGTACCAGTGTGCTGATGATGAGGCGTAACTCAGGAATGGTTGATATTAAACGTGCGACTCGCAGTAGGCGTGCGAGGCGAGCAATCATGGCGTACTCACCCGTTGCAGGTATCAGTGAAAAAACCACGATGGAAAAATCAAACAGGTTCCAGCCATTACCGAAATACAGTTTTAATTTTGGTGCAACCGCAGTGATTTTTAATAGCGCTTCGAGAATGAATACACCAAGAATGAGCTGGTTACCCAAGCTTAGCCATTCACTATATTCAGCGACAATGCTGGGTGAAGTCTCCAGACCAAGAATGACCGCATTGAGTAATATCAGTCCAATGATAAAATATTCAAAGCTGGGTTTTTCAACAATGGATAAGGCAAATCTTTTCATATATTGTTCTTTTTGACTAGAGTTTTAGAGATCGAAA
>JAUWVK010000148.1 GCA_030617485.1 Gammaproteobacteria bacterium | reverse complement strand
TATAGTGGCCGGAAACAAAATAATACTCGAAGCAAAAATGGGCGGGATAACCCCTGCCATATTTACCTTCAACGGCAAATGGCTCTTTTGAGCCGCATACATTTTTCGCCCTTGTTGGCGTTTGGCGTAATTCACCGTAATCCGTCGCTGGCCTCGCTCCATGAAGACCACAAACCCAGTCACGCCGATCGCAAGTATCAATAAAATGAGCACTAAAAATGCACTAATCTCACCAATACGAGCCAGCTCAAGCGTTCCGCCAATTGCCGAAGGTAAACCAGCGGCAATACCTGCAAAAATAATCAACGAGATACCGTTACCAATTCCGCGCTCAGTAACCTGTTCACCCAGCCACATCAGGAACATCGTTCCAGTGACCAGGCTAACTACCGCTGTGAAAATAAAGGCGGAGCCCGGATTTGGCACAACGGCAAAACTACCGATTGTTTGCCCCTGCAATGCTATTGAAATCCCAATGGCCTGAAAGGTTGCCAATCCAAATGTGCCATAACGCGTATATTGCGTGATCTTGCGACGTCCGGATTCACCTTCCTTTTTCAGCTGCTCCAGTTTTGGAACCACTGCTGTCAGCAACTGCATAATGATGGATGACGAAATATATGGCATCACACCCAATGCGAATAAACTCAAACGACCCAAAGCACCGCCTGAAAACATGTTAAACATGTCCAGAATAGTACCTTTCTGCTGTTCAAACAAAGAGGCTAGCGCAGCAGGATCTATACCCGGAACTGGGATAAACGACCCTATTCGAAAAACAACCATCGCCAGGACAACAAATAACAAACGTTGCTTGAGTTCGGTTAATTTACCCGAACCCATGGCGCCGAGCATGCTGTCGCGCGATGCAGCCACTACCTATTCCTCTACTTTTCCGCCGGCCGCTTCAATCGCAGCACGCGCACCCTTGGTGGCACCCAGGCCACGCACAGTAACAGCCGTAGTTATTTCTCCGGAAAGAATTACTTTGGCGCGTTTAACATGATGACCAATAATATTGGCTGCCTTCAGTGACAACAAATCAACCACATCGCCTTCTACCTTTAATAGTTCAGGCAAACGGATTTCAGCCATAAATCGGGCCTTACGGGAAGAAAAACCAACTTTGGGCAAGCGGCGTTGCAAAGGCATTTGACCACCTTCAAAACCAACCTTATGAAACCCACCTGAGCGAGATTTCTGACCCTTGTGGCCTCGACCACCTGTTTTGCCTAACCCAGAACCAATGCCACGACCTACGCGTTTGGCATCTTTTTTTGATCCTTCAGCAGGCTTGAGGGTATTTAAACGCATTTCAAACTTCCTCAACCTTAAGCAGATAAGAAACTGTATTGATCATGCCACGATTAAATGGCGTATCTTCCACAGAAATTGTCTGATGTATACGACGCAGACCAAGACCCGACACGCAAGCCTTGTGAGCCTTAAGTCGACCGATAGTGCTACGCACCAATGTAATTGTAACTTTATCTTTACTAGCCATGGTCTACTCCATGATTTCCTTAACGCTTTTGCCACGCTTTGCAGCAACAGCTTCTGGCGTTGTCATTGCAGACAAACCTTCAAACGTTGCGCGAACAACATTCGTAGGATTATTAGAACCAATGCACTTCGCAAGCACATCGCGCACACCAACAGCCTCAAAGACTGCTCGCATGGCACCGCCCGCAATAATTCCTGTACCTTCAGAAGCCGGCAACATAACAACCTTGGCCGCACCATGAGTGCCTTGCAACGGATACTGTAATGTTCCACCTTTCAGGTTGATATCAAACATATTTTTGCGCGCATTTTCCATTGCCTTTTGAACAGCAATAGGTACTTCGCGTGCTTTACCACGTCCAAAACCGACTCGACCTTCACCATCGCCAACAACGGTCAAAGCGGTAAAACCAAAAATACGGCCGCCTTTTACAACCTTGGCAACGCGGTTAATGTTCACCAATTTTTCAGTGAGGCCATCACTGTTCTGTTGTGAATCAAATTTAGCCATGACTATTCTTTACCTTCTCTTAACTACAGTCTTAAATATTATATTTTCAAACCGCTATCACGAGCGGCATCAGCCAATGCTTTCACACGTCCATGATATTTAAATCCGGAACGATCAAATGCTACCTGCTCAACACCGGCAGATTTGGCGCGCTCTGCAATCATTTGACCAATTTTTGTGGCCGCCTCAACATTACCCGTATGTTTTAAAGCTGACTTTATATCAGCCTCAAGGGTCGAAGCACTGGCGACAACTGAAGATCCATCTGGCGAAAAAATCTGCGCATATGTATGTAGCGATGTACGGTACACACACAGGCGATGGGCGCCCAGCTCTCTAATCTTGGCACGTGTTCTGCGCGAACGACGAATACGACTTTGTTTTTTATCCATTATACTTTCTCATAACGTTAGGGCCCCTACTTCTTCTTGGCTTCTTTACGGACAACATGCTCATCCGTATAACGAACACCCTTACCTTTATAAGGTTCGGGTGGACGATAGGCGCGAATATCCGCTGCCACTTGACCTACTTTTTGCTTATCAATCCCAGCAACCACAACCTCTGTCTGGCTGGGAGTTTCAACAGTAATGCCCTCGGGAATCTCATGCTCGACAGGATGTGAAAAACCCAAAGATAAATTAAGCTTTTTACCCTGTGCCTGAGCACGATAACCAACGCCAATCAGCGTCAATTTCTTTTCAAAGCCCTGGCTGACACCAGTGACCATGTTATTAACCAAAGCGCGCATAGTGCCAGACATTGCATTGGCTGCTTTTTCACTGCTGCGAGCCGAAAATTTCAGCACCGAATCATCTTTGTTGATTTCTACATAAGGGTGCGCATCTTGAGTTAATTCCCCTTTGGGACCCTTGACCTTAATGGCCTGGTCGCTCAGGGTAACTTCCACACCTGAAGGAATTACTACTGGGTTACTAGCTACTCGTGACATTTCTTACTCCCTACGCTACGTAGCAAATAACTTCACCGCCACGGCCCGCTTTGCGAGCTGCGCGATCAGTCATTAAACCATTGGAAGTGGATATGACAGCGATACCAAGACCGTTAATCACATTTGGCAAATCATCTTTGCCTTTATAAACACGCAAACCTGGACGGCTTACACGTTTAACCATATCGATGACCGGTTTTCCCTCATAATATTTCAGGGAAATTTCCAAAACCGGCTTGCCATCGATATCCTGCACAGTACTTTCATTGACGTAACCTTCTTCCTTGAGCAGGGCTGCAATAGCAACCTTCTGCTTTGAGGAAGGCATCGCCACAACCAGCTTTCCAGCTGCCAGGGCGTTGCGGATACGAGTCAACATGTCTGCAATTGGATCAGTCATGCTCATGCCATTAAACTCCTAATAAATCTCTCAAATAAATACTAATAAAATACGAATAACTAAGCTGTTAAAAACAAGTTCTTAATTAACAGTTACCAGCTAGCCTTCACCAGACCGGGAATATCTCCACGCATTGCTGCTTCACGCAATTTGGTTCTGCTTAACCCGAACTTGCGGTAATAACCATGTGGACGCCCCGTTATTTTGCAGCGGTTACGCTGACGGCAAGGACTCGCATTACGCGGCAGGCTTTGGAATTTTTTCTGTGCCTCTGCTCTGTCTTCCGGGCTAAGATCAGGATTCTTTAGCAACGCCTTAAGTTCTGCGCGTTTAGCCGCATACTTTTCAACAGTGCGAGCTCTTTTTAGCTCTCTATTTATAATGGAGGTCTTTGCCATAAAGCTTTGTCTCTACTTTTTGAGCGGTAAATTGAATGCGGTTAATAAAGCACGTGCTTCATCGTCAGTTTTAGCGCTAGTGGTAAATGTAATATCCATTCCCCGAACTGTATCAATTTGATCATAATCAATTTCAGGGAAAATAATTTGTTCCTGGATTCCCATGCTGTAGTTACCGCGACCATCAAAAGCGTTAGCCTTCAGCCCTCGAAAATCTCGAACACGAGGAATAGCGATTGTGACCAAACGATCCAGAAAATCGTACATGCGCTCACGACGCAATGTCACTTTACAGCCAACAGGCCAGCCTTCACGTACTTTAAAACCAGCAACGGATAAACGCGCATTATTCACAATGGGTTTTTGACCAGCGATTTTTGTCATGTCACCTACAGCATGCTGAATAACTTTTTTATCGCCAATTGCTTCACCAACACCCATATTCAGAGTGATTTTTTCCAGCTTGGGCACTTCCATTACGCTCTTGTAACCAAACTGGTCTTTCAATTGCG
>JAUWVK010000090.1 GCA_030617485.1 Gammaproteobacteria bacterium | reverse complement strand
ACCGGTGCCGCCTCCCGTATCACCACCACCGGAACCTCCGATGAGAAAGTCAGAGATGGCCTGAATCTCTGTAGCCGTTACCGACACGTTGTTCATACTAGCGATGTTGCTAATGGCCGCGGTAATGGCACTGACCGATGTGCCATTAATGCCCGATCCGGTTGCGCCATGACAAGCAGAACAGTTGGCGGTAAATAAAGTTTGTCCATCAACCGTTGTTCCGCCGCCAGTACTTCCACCGGTACTTCCAGTGAGAAAGTCGGAGATGGCTTGAATCTCCGTAGCGGTTACCGACACGCTATTCATGCTAACGATGTTGTTAATGGCTGTGGTGATACCGCTGGCTGTTTTGTCGTTGATGCCTGAGCCGGTAGCACCATGACAACCCGCACAATTGGCGGCAAATAAAGCATCGCCACCAACTGTTCCGTCACCACCGCTGGTGCCACCATCACTGGGCGCACTTTCGATCCACTCCACTCCGTGACAGGCAAAGCACGAAGGTCCTGTGCCGCCTTGCAGAGTAGTGCCGTGACAGGTGGTACAACCGTTGGTATACGGAGCGTCGTTTCCTTCGCCATGCAACACACCTTCTTCACTATTTGTGTGATTAGGAGGTAAGCTGCTGCCGCCAGTGCCACCGGTACCTCCGCCTAGACTTCCGGTGAGATAGTCAGAGATGGCCTGGATCTCCACAGCAGATAACGAAATGCCAGTCATAGAGCCGATGCTGGTCATAGCAGCGGTAATACCACCGGCTGTTTTATCGTTAATAGTCGCAGCATCCGCGCCATGACAAACAGAACAATTGGCGGTATATAAAGCCTGTCCATCGACCGTTCCGCTACCACCGCTGCCGGTTCCACCACCTGTGTCACCGCCGGTGTTTGCCGATAAATAATCAGCAATGGCCTGAAGTTCAGTTAACGAGAGCGCGATGCTGTTCATCGTTGCAACACTGCTAATGGCAATCGAGATTTGGTCTGTGGTTCTTCCGCTTAAACTCGTGCCAGTCACGCCATGGCAAGCAGCGCAATAAGTTGTGTACAGTGCTTGCCCGTCAGTAGATCCACCACTTCCCGTACCTCCACCAGTCGGCGCACTTTCACTCCACGTTTCAGCGTGACAAGCAAAACAAGAGGGGCCTACGCCGCCTTCCAGAGACGCACCATGACATACAGTACAACCGCTTGAGTAGGGCAAAGTATTCCCCGGAGCGTGTAACACTCCGTCTTCGCTGTTAGTGTGATTGGCCGGTGGTCCGCCAGTGCTGCCGCCGCCGGAGCTGCCGGATAGAAAATCTGCGATGGCTATAATTTCAGTACCCGATAAGGAAACACCCATCATGGTGGAGACGTTGACAATTGCCGCTGCTATTTGCGCACCAGTTCTGCCGGCTAGAGTGGAGCCATCGGCGCCGTGGCAACCCGAACAGTTAGCCACATACAAGGCCTGACCATCAGACGTTACGGATAGAAAGTCCGCAATGGCTTGAATCTCAGTGCCCGACAAGGAAACACTCGTCATGGTTGAGACGTTGACAATCGCCGCTGCTATTTGCGCGGCGGTTCTGTCGGTCAGAGCGGAGCCATCGGCACCATGGCAAGCTGCACAGTTAGCCGTATATAAGGCCTGACCACCAGATGTTCCGCCACCGCCGCCAGTGTTACCGCCTGTGCCGCCACCGGTATTTCCTGTCAAGAAGTCCGATATTGCCTGTGTCTGAGAGGCCGTTAAGGAAATGCCATTCATGGCAACTATATTGGTAATTGCTGTGGTGATAGCGTTGGGTGTGTTGCCATTTATGCTGGAGCCATCCGCGCCATGGCAAAGTGCACAGTTTGCCTGATATAAGGTCTGGCCTTCAGATGTTTGAGAATCTGTAACTCTTGGCGATGATTCAACTGGAGGAGGAGTATCTTCGCTGCTGCTTTCGAAACAGCCAGTAAGGCCAAACAACACGACAAAAATAAAACCAGTTATTGTTAAAGGAGTAACATTAAATTGGCTGTTTGAATTTCTACCATTGCTGTATTTTGCCGTGTCCATATCAACTTTCCTCTTAATTACGGCTGCTTATGCATATGGGAATGCTCGTAAAATCAGTGTAATGAATTCTAGCGATGGGACTAACAAATAAATAAATGGTTAACGAAACTTACTACGAGCACGTTGCCGCTATTCTAAATCAGTGTAGCAGGTAAAGTATTAATTAAAACTTAAGCCCACATAAATCACACGGAAATCGTTTTTCATTCTATTTATTTATGTATTAATAAAAATCATAAATGAGCGCCTTTATTTATATATAATTTCAATGGTTTTCAGGTTCGAGTTTGTTGGAAAGAAATATCGCGGATGGAAATAATGCAAAAGCGTGCTTAACTTAACGCATACTGATGATGTGGGTTGGCGGGTGGTGGCTACATGGATAACCACCTTATTTAAGGTACTCTTAATACATCTTATCGCCAGAATTAGTATGATGGAACGAAGTCGATCATTAATCGATTTGCTCTAATGTAAGTTAGAAAATTTACGACTACACTAGGGTAGAATAATGGCAAGCTAAATGCAGTTACTAACCGACAGGTAAGTCACTATTTACATGATAGCCAACAAGAAAAATAACAATCAATCAGGTAGTTTTCTTTTGATTGCTGTGTTTGTTTTATGCATTGCACTTTTGCCGAGTGTTGCTCTGGCTGCTGATAAAAGCAGTAAAGTAGTGGCTAGCAAAGCGGTTACAACTGAGCAGATTTCAAAAGATAAGGGCCTTTATACGCGAAAGGGTGCCGATACCTGTTTGAAATGCCACGATGAAGACTACAAATATCCCATCTATCCAGTATTTTTTTCGAAACACGGCGACCGAAATGACAAGCGAACGCCGATGTCGCAACTACAGTGCGAATCCTGTCATGGGCCCGGTCGTGCACATGCAACAGAACCTAAGGTAGGTTTTAAGCGTGCAAGAATAATTTCATTTGGTCCTAATGCTTCAGTCAGTCCGGCTGAGCAAAATAAGCAGTGCATTCAATGTCACAATAATAATGATCACCTGGCCTGGGTGGGAAGTGCGCATGAGACCCAGAATGTACTTTGTGTGGACTGTCATACATTGCATAAACGAAAGGATCCTGTGCTGGATAAAACTCGGCAGGCCAAAGCCTGTTACGCCTGTCACAAAAAACAGCGTGCAGAGTTCGCCCGTAATTCGGCACATCCTGTGCGATACGGCAAAATGGTCTGTACCCAATGCCACAATCCACACGGTTCACTTGCCGATGCCTTGTTAAAAACCAGTACCAGGAACGAGACCTGTTATACCTGTCATGCGGAAAAACGTGGCCCGTTTTTATGGACGCATGCGCCCGCCGCAGAAGATTGCGGTGCCTGTCATGAGCACCATGGGTCAATACATACACCACTGTTAAAAAAGCGCGCTCCGTTATTGTGCCAGCAATGTCATACAGTTGCTGGACACCCAAGTCTGGCATATACGGAAAGTGGTTTGGCATCACAAACACCGAATACATTTTTATTGGCGAAAAGCTGTTTGAATTGTCATTCGCAAGTGCATGGGTCCAATCATCCGTCGGGCGTTAAGTTGATGCGGTAATGATCAGGAAAAAGGTGAAAGTTATGTACTGCAATCCAGATAATGACAAAGTACAACGCTACGTATTGCCTTCCTGCGCCTGCGTACTCCTTTTGTTGTTTTCAAATGTCCAGGCTGGTATCAGTCAGTCGGAAATCGAAAAAATTACCGCTAACTGGGAATGCAAATGGTGTCCATCCGAAAAAGAGCTTCATTCAAAAGGAGAGGTGGAGGCCGGTGCTGGTAGTGTGTCAAATGATTCAAATAAACATGGGAATTACACCGGCCTTGATGAGCAGGGTGCGTTTTTTGTGGGCAATGCCAGTTACGAATACCGGGGTAAGGATTCTGGTTATGCGGATGTAAAGGGTCGTGACATTGGGCTTGATTCAAGACAGCTGGAAGCCAAAGGTGGAAAACAGGGCCAATACGATGTTGAATTACGTTATGCAAGCATCCCAAGATTAAATTCAGATACGGCAAGGACACCCTATCAAGGTGAAGGGAATCAAGCTCTACCGGCCGGGTGGGTTGCAGGGGCAACGACTGCCAATATGACTGAGCTGGCAAATAGTTTGCGTGATGTTGATATATACACTGAGCGAAAAACCCTTGATGTTGGTGCGACGTATTACGCTTCGCCCGCGCTTTCTTATGAGTTGAATTATCAACATCAAACAAAGCAGGGCAATAAAACCATGGGATTAGCACTTCTTACATCGAGCGCTATTCTTGCGGTGCCGGTGGACACAACAACGAAGCAGGGTGGGATAAAAGCCAGCTATCGTGCCCGACAATGGCAGGCCAGTCTGGGATATAACTTTTCAAGCTTTGTTAATGAGTACGAACGTATTTACTGGGAAAATGCCTATTCAAATCCAGCAGTATCTGCAGGACAGGCAGCACTGGAGCCTGAAAATGAAATGCATCAATTGACGTTTGAGGGGGCATATAATTTTTCGACTGATACGAAGGCGTTATTATCTGTGGCAGCAGGCCGTATGCAACAGGATGCCGATTTTCTTCCCTATACCGTAAACGGAAGTCTTGCGCCACCGCCACTACCGCGCACTTCGCTAGATGGCAAAGTTAATACATTTAATACCACCTTGCGCTTAAACACTCATTGGGATGAAGTGTGGGGTTTTTCGGCGCAATATCGACACAACGAGCAGGCCAATGACACACCCAGGGCCACCTATGATTACGTGATTGCGGACACTGCGCTGAGCGCAACGGCGCGGGCTAATTTCCCCTACAGTTTCCGTGAAAGGGAATTTTCACTGCAAGGTCGTTATCAAATAGACAAACACCACCATATTAAGCTTGATTATGAGTACGTCATGGATGACCGTACCTACCAGGAAGTTGAATCAAGCAATGAAGATACCCTGTCAGCCACCTACCGTAGTAATGTCACTAAACAATTGCAGTGGTTCCTGCGATTAAGGACCAGTAACAGAACAGGTGATGAATACACGCCGGTTGCAGAAATTAGTCCGCCTGAAAATACTCTGCTGCGCAAATACAATCTTGCTGATCGTAAGCGTAACTTGGCCGCAGTGTCTTTATCCTATTTGTTCTCGGATGCGCTACAAATGAGTGCAATTGCCGATTATGCGAATGATGATTATTCAGATTCCGATGTGGGATTACAGGAGAGTCGGCAATCGACTTATTCGCTGGAATTACAATATCGTGTGAATAAAGCCTTGAGTATGAATTTTGATTATAGTGTGACTGGTATAGAGTCCACACAAGCGGGGACAAGCTGGAGAGCAGACAACGAAGACAGTATCTATGTTGCGCATATCGGCGCGAATTACGAATTTTTGAAAAATAAATTGTTGTTTGGTGCTGACTATGCTTACGCAAATGCTGTAGGAGATATCACTGTATCCACGGGTAATGGTTTTCCAGGTCTGAAATCAACGCGTAAGACGTTCACTCTATTTGCCGATTACTCGCTCAATGATAAATCTTTGATACATATGTTTTTTGGGTATGAGGACTACAAAGAGGAAGACTGGGCTATTGAGGGCGTAGTGCCCAATACGCTCAACACAGTATTAACACTCGGTGAGGTTAGCCCGTCTTATGAAATTGGTATGTTTGCAATTAGTTATAAAATGCAATTTTAGTATGTGGCTGACTACATATTCATTTGGACGCTACCATGAAACACAAAATACAAAACATGTGTAATCAAATAACGGTAAGTAAACGACAGTTAAAGTACGTCTTTATTTTATGCTGCGCTAATCTGGTGTTTGCGCTTCCCGTCAGCAGTGATCCACTGGAGGAGCTGGTCAAGCAATGTGGTATGTGTCATGGATCTGATGGCAATAGTGTGGCGCCTGTTAATCCGTCGATTGCAGGAATGACCAGTGAATATTTCAAACACACGTTTGACGCGTATAAAAATAATGGCCGGCAGTCAGACATGATGAAAATGTTTGTGCATACCCTGTCAGGGGAACAAATTGATGGTCTGGCAGCATTTTATGAAAAGCAGACATTCAAGCCGCGTGAACAAAAGTTTGAGGAAAAAAAGGCCAATAAAGGCAAAGAGCTGCACGATAAATACTGCGAGAAATGTCACGAAGATGCGGGCAGGATTACCGAAAACAATTACGGCTTTCTTGCAGGGCAATGGACGCCTTATCTAAAGAAGGTCATCCAGGATTATCTTGATAAAAAACGTAACGCACCTCCCATGATGATCACCAAGCTGAAAATGATGAAAAAAAATCATGGGGAAGAATCAGTAGATTTTCTAATGCACTACTACGCAAGCCTGCAGTAATGTTGTAAGGCGGAAAGAAGGCAGGTTTATTTTTAAACTATGAGCCATTAAAATAAGAAAATAGGTGGAATCAGTATTTAAATGTTAACTTTTTTGTTAGGAAAATGTATAGCCGGTGCATTAAGTTCGCTTTCTGTGGTCACCGGCCGTGCGAAAAGTCCATGCGTCGCCTATGCTCACGTTTAGGTT
>JAUWVK010000073.1 GCA_030617485.1 Gammaproteobacteria bacterium | reverse complement strand
AATTCTGGTAGTGTTTTATTTGGTCTTTTATTTAGAGAAGCCATCAGTGCTTTCTTTAGTGCAAAGTCAGGAAAACCCGATGGTACTGGTGTTCACACCCTTCGCACAATAGCGAAGGGTGTTTGAAAGCAAGGTATGTTGATAAATAAGCGAGGTTATAAAAAAAGTTTAGGCCAGTTTGCCATGGCACTGCTTGTATTTTTTGCCGGAGCCACATGGACAGGGTTCATTTCGACCAACCTTTTTACCATCTCGCACAAAAGGCTGTTGATGTTCCTGATTCTGCTGCTCTGGTGCTTCGACTTCGCCAGGTCCACCAGCTGTCGCAGACTGAGCCTCATAGTGAGGATAAGACATCTTTGTGGTGGAACGACGTTGCGCTTCTACTGCTTCTACGTCTTCTTCGGCCTGAACTCGAACCATGGAAATGACTTCTACCACTTCCCGTTTAACCCGATCCAACATCGTGGTGAATAACTCAAAAGCCTCACGCTTATATTCCTGCTTGGGATTCTTCTGGGCATAACCCCGCAAGTGAATGCCCTGACGCAAATGATCCATGGTGGCCAGATGGTCTTTCCACTGCTCGTCCAGCACTTTGAGCATGATGGCCTTCTCAAAGTGACGCAGGGTTTCTTTACCGGCCATGGCTTCTTTTTCGATATACCCTTGCTCAAAATCATCGAGGATACGTTGACGCAGAGACTCTTCATGCAGGTTGTCATCATCATCCAGCCACTGCTGCACAGGCATGTTCATGGCAAACTCGCCTTCTAACGCCTTCTCCAACCCCGGCACATCCCACATTTCTTCAAGACTTTCCTGTGGTATGTAACCATCAATCACTTCATTGACCACATCGTGGCGAATATTGCCGATGGTTTCCGAAATATCATCCGTCGCCATTAAATCTGCTCGTTGGCCATAAACTACCTTGCGTTGGTCATTGGCTACATCATCGTATTCCAGCAGATTTTTTCGTATATCGAAGTTATGTCCTTCAACTTTACGTTGCGCATTTTCAATAGCCTTGTTGACCCAGGGGTGCTCAATCGCTTCACCATCCTGCATACCCATTTTTTGCATTAAATTCGCCACACGATCCGAGGCAAAAATACGCATCAAATTGTCCTGTAGAGAAAGATAAAAACGGCTGGAACCTGGGTCGCCCTGACGACCAGAACGCCCACGCAACTGGTTATCAACACGCCGTGACTCATGACGTTCGGTACCTACTACATGCAAACCACCCGCTTCGATCACTAGGTCGTGCCGTTTTTGCCAGTCTTCTGTTATTTTTTGTCGTTTAGTCTCATCGATATCACCCGCCTCGGCCAGCTCCGCATCCAGGTTGCCGCCCAATACAATATCCGTACCACGGCCCGCCATATTGGTGGCGATAGTGATTGAACCCGGCGCACCGGCTTGAGCAATGATCTGCGCCTCTTTCTGATGAAACTTGGCATTCAACACACTATGCTCAACATTCTGCGCTTTCAGCAGCTCGGAAAGGTATTCTGACGTTTCAATGGACGCCGTACCCACCAGCACTGGTTGCTTACGCTCACGGCAGTCCTTTACGTCTTCAGCAATGGCTTCAAATTTCTCTTTGGGTGTCAGGAAAACCAGGTCTGTACTATCGATACGAGCAACATCTTTCGCAGTAGGAACTACCACCACTTCAAGACCATAAATCTGTTGAAATTCAAAGGCTTCTGTATCTGCTGTACCCGTCATGCCCGCCAGTTTTTCATACAGGCGGAAGTAATTCTGAAAGGTAATGGCTGCCATGGTCTGATTTTCATTCTGAACCAGCACACCCTCTTTGGCCTCAACCGCCTGATGCAAACCGTCAGACCAACGCCGACCCGGCATGGTCCGACCGGTAAACTCGTCGACGATAACCACTTCATTATCCTTGACGATATATTCAACATTTTTCTGATACAGAGAATGGGCGCGCAGCGCAGCGTTAGCATGGTGCATCAGTTTAATATTCGCGGCATCGTAAAGACTCTCATCTTCACCCAACAAACCTATCTCGACCAACATCTCTTCTACGTGCTGATGACCAAGCTCGGTTAAATATACCTGCTTACTCTTTTCGTCCAGATAGTAGTCACCTTCAGGCTGGCCTGGTTCCAGTTCTTCAGCCTCCTGACGAACCAGCCTCGGTGCAATTTTATTGATCTTCATATACAGCTCGGAACTGTCTTCTGCTGCGCCGGAAATAATTAGCGGGGTACGAGCTTCGTCAATAAGAATGGAGTCAACTTCGTCGACGATGGCGTAGTTCAGATCACGCTGTACCTTGTCCTCGATGCTAAAAGCCATGTTGTCGCGCAGATAATCAAAACCAAACTCATTATTGGTGCCGTAGGTGATGTCGGCAGCATAGGCCTCGCGTTTTTGATCATTGTCCTGGCCAGAAAGGATGACTCCTACGGTTAAACCCAGGAAATTGTAGAGCTTGCCCATCCAGTCAGCATCGCGCTGTGCCAGGTAATCGTTCACCGTTACCAGATGCACACCCTTGCCTGACAGGGCATTAAGATAGACCGCCAGGGTCGCCACCAGAGTTTTACCCTCACCGGTGCGCATCTCGGCGATTTTGCCATCATTGAGCACCATGCCGCCGATAAGCTGCACATCGAAATGGCGCATGTTGAGGGCACGTTTACCGGCCTCACGAACAACGGCAAAGGCTTCCGGCAAGAGCGCTTCGAGGCTGGCGCCTTCTTTGAGACGATCCCGAAATTCGTCGGTTTTGGCCCGCAGCTCTTCATCCGAAAGCGGCTGAATTCCGGCTTCCAGTGCGGTGATTCCCCCCACCTCTTTCATGATGCGTTTGATTAAGCGGTCATTACGACTGCCGAAAACCTTGCTTAAAATATTGCTTGCCAAAACTGCCTACCCGATTAGTTATCGATTACATTTAGTATTAACTGATTAATTTGTTCTTAGGGATGGTGGATGACAATCCACCCCGAACCGACAACGTCGGACGGCTGAACCTAAAGGACGGAGATTATAGCGGGGATCAGGGGTTTAGAGAATCTTCTTTTACAATTAACGCAACGATAACGCAGCTGTTTTCTTTGATCAGGGGACTAGCTAGAAGATTTTACCAACAGAATTTAATCACTGATCTTTTGATGAGTGATGCCTAGCGAGCTGCCAGGATGTATTTCTTGGGGTCAACGGTCTTACCCTTAAAACGCACCTCAAAATGGACATGAGGGCCAGTAGAACGTCCAGTAGAGCCCATGAGGGACAATGCCTGCCCTTTTCTGACCGTATCACCTACAGACACCAGGACAGATTCATTGTGGCCATATCGTGTTGAATAGCCATTACCATGGTTCACTTCGACCAGATTGCCGTATCCATATCGGCTTCCAGCCCATGTCACAACACCGGCAGCCACAGCGATAACCTCACTGCCAGCCTTACCGGCCAGATCAACACCCTTATGATGTTCGCGACGACCTGTGAAGGGATCGGTACGCATACCGAAATAAGAGGAAATCCAGCCACGTTTGATAGGACGGCCTGCAGGCAGAGTTTCTTCCTGCAAACTACGGCTCATCAACATGCTTTCCAGCAGACCCAGCTGCTGAGTACGATCATCAACCTGCCGATCTAACGCTTCCAGCGTCTGGATAAATTCTGGTACCGGCATGGACTCCACTGCAGAATCCTCTTTAGGTCCACCGACCGCAGGCTGCGTAGAAAAGTCGAATTCACCCTTATCAAGCTTCGCAACCTCGGTAAGACGTTCGCCAAGAGCATCGAGACGAATCATCTTCGTCTGTAATTCACCCAGGCGTAATGCCAGGGCATCCACATCTTCATTGACTTTACGACGAGCAACCGCAATTTCATCACGCTGCACATCCATCTCAACCTGCCAGGCGTTAAGTAATGCCTTATCCTGGCCGGGAGCAACTTCCTGTGCAACAAAATAACCACCAAAAAACATGATTGCTGGCAAAATAGCCAGCGCGAGAAAGACAGTAAGCACACCATTGGGAGAAGCCAGCTTCATGGTTCTGGTTTGACGGCCTCGTTTACCGATAAAAATTATATTCATCGCTGCTTTCCAATCCCTCGTCAATGCTTCTGTTTCAATTCTTTTGTTTCAATTACTGGGTTTTACTACGTTCGTCACATATCGGGTAGACTACAAACATCTCACCCCAATCTTTGAGACAAACAAAATTCTAATCCCATGTCACAGTACAAACCTGTATCCAGACTACTAACCACATCCAATGGCGATCTGCAGTCATTACTGGAGCATGCTCATTATCTCCAGGCCTTAACTCGCATACTTCGAGAGGCCATTGACCCAATACTCGCCGAACACATTACCGTCGCCAATATCCGAGAAAATACCGCTGTCGTGGCTGCTGACTCTCCGGCATGGCTCAGTAAAATACGTTATATGGCGCCTACTATTCTCGCCATTCTCAAACAACAATCAGGCTTGGCTGATCTGCATAAAATCCAGTTCAAGGTACAACCACCCATCGATCCAGCAACTCCTGATCAGGCCGATTACGAACAAAAAACACGGCGAGCCGCCCTGTCACCTGCCAGTTCAAAAATACTCGAGAGCGCTGCACAAGGGATTCATGATCCCGATTTAGCAAACGCCCTGCGGCGTCTTTCTCGGCAAAAAAACAAGCAATCCTGATCTAAATCTCGGTCTTAATGCGCTTGAACAAAAAGCCCCGGCACGTAAACCAACATTTTCCTGTATCTAACCAGTAGATCGAACCTTGCAAAGGAAACTTTAGGTAAAATTTGCCCAAAAAACACGAGCTTATGAGGATTGGCGCACAGTTTCTGCTTCAGCCACTTCCGTTTATTCTACTTTCCCCCAAAAGTCTAAAAACGGGCCATAGAAGTTAACAATATGCGCCCAAACTGACAAGTAATGCTTGCTTCTATCTCTTATTCTGTATGGTCTTTAACCAAAAATGGCGCCTAAAAAAGCGCCATTCAATATTTCATTCAACACTCAGGCTCTGATCAATTTGCCAGCAGTGGTTGAGAGTAAGAAATCGGTGCCAGCTTAGGGTCATCAAAGGTCGCTGTTTCCCAGGCATCCTCGTTAGCCAGCAATGCACGTAACAAACGATTATTCAGGGCATGCCCTGACTTGTAACCACTGAATTCGCCAATCAGACTGCAGCCCAGCAGATAAAGGTCGCCAATGGCATCCAGCACCTTGTGTTTCACAAATTCGTCCTGATAACGCAGACCATCCTCATTAAGCACCCGGTAATCGTCCATCACGATAGCGTTATCCATACTGCCACCAAGAGCCAAATTGTTATCTCGTAGCTGTTCAATGTCTCGCATAAAACCAAAGGTGCGGGCACGACTCACTTCTTTTACGAAAGAGGTGCTTGAAAAATCGACAGTCGTTGTCTGTGCTCGATTTTTGAAAACAGGATGTTCAAAATCAATATTAAAAGAGACCTTGAAACCCTCAAATGGATCGACTCGAGCCCACTTGTCGCCGTCTTCAACTAATACCGTTTTTTTGATGCGAATAAAGCGCTTGGCCGCATTTTGTTCTTCGATACCCGCAGACTGGATCAGGAATACAAAGGGTCCTGCACTACCATCCATAATAGGGACTTCAGGCGCAGTGACATCAATATAGGCATTATCGATGCCCAGGCCAGCCATCGCCGACAACAAATGCTCAACCGTGGAGACGCGTACGTCACCATTCATTAATGTCGTAGAAAGGCGGGTATCGCCTACATTTTCAGGGGTTGCCGCAATCTCGACAGGATCATCCAGATCAACACGGCGAAAAACAATGCCAGTATCCACAGCAGCTGGGCGCAAAGTCAGGTAGACCTTTTCTCCAGTATGTAATCCAACACCGGTTGCCCGAATAATATTTTTGAGTGTTCTTTGTCTGATCATCTGGCTAGTCGCTTGAACTCCTGATGCGCCTGGCTAACGTTTTTAGCACTTCTGGCCCTCCTTGCTAATGAAAGCAGAACCGCCCAAAGATCACCATCGATCTGTTGGTACGCACAGGACTGCGAATCGTATCACAGCCCCCAGGCACTGCAAAGGCATCAGTTCACAAACCACACATGTTCAAGCTGACCTGTTCCAGATCATAGCCAACCATTACCTCGACGCATCACAAATACACCTTCTATTTATTAATACTCCTCAACGCTAAACACCCTTTAAAACCCTAGTCAGCCTGGCGACGCAAAAATGCCGGGATATCGAGATAGTCGAGCCCACCGTCTGTGCCTGTAGCATAACGCTCTCCGGCTGATTTGTTACGGATGACCGTTGGTCTATCCAGTTTATCGTAATCAGGCTGGCCTTCTGCATTTTCAGGCGCCACCACCACAATGGGCTTGGTGTCCACCGACTGTAGTTTTTGACCCAGGCCGGTTGCCACCACAGTGACGCGCAGTCCTTCCGCCATATCAGGATCAATTACAGTACCCACCACAACCGTGGCGTTATCTGAAGCAAACTCCTTGATTGCTGAGCCTACCTCGTCAAATTCACCAATAGACATATCCAGCCCGGCGGTGACATTCACCAGGATGCCCCTGGCGCCAGCAAGATCGATGCTCTCCAGTAAGGGACTGGCAACCGCTGCTTCAGCTGCCGTCCTTGCCCGATTTTCGCCAACTGCAAAGCCTGTTCCCATCATGGCCATACCCATCTCGGACATAACCGTACGAACATCCGCGAAATCGACATTAATTAGACCAGGCCGGGTAATAAGATCCGCGATACCCTGCACCGCACCCAGTAAAACATCATTAGCTGATTTAAAGGCGTCCAGCAGACTCACATCTTTACCCAATACTGACATCAGTTTTTCATTGGGAATAGTGATCAGGCTATCCACGTACTCGGATAATTCCTTAATACCCTGATCCGCAATTGCCATGCGTTTTTTCCCTTCGAAGGGAAAAGGTTTTGTCACCACCGCCACGGTCAATACACCCATCTCTTTGGCAATTTGCGCCACTACCGGTGCACCGCCCGTACCAGTACCACCACCCATGCCAGCAGTAATGAATACCATATCCGCACCTTCCACTAATTCAACAATGCGTTCACGATCTTCCAGTGCAGCCTGTCGGCCAATATCCGGATTGGCGCCTGCGCCCAAACCCTTGGTGATGTTGTTTCCTATCTGTAATACCGTTCGTGCCGAGGCATTCTTCAACGCCTGAGCATCAGTGTTGGTACAAACAAATTCCACACCATCAATATTCTGGTTCACCATATGTTCAACAGCGTTACCACCGCCGCCGCCCACGCCAATCACTTTAATGATTGCACCCGCCATATTGGTTTCCATTAGTTCGAACATAGTGTTGTCCTCCAGTTAGATCGCTTTCAATTGTTTAAAAAATAATTTCTATAAAATTTTATTAAAAATCTTTACTCCAAAACCTGTTAAAAATTTCCCTGAAACCAGCCTCTCATTCGTGACCAAAGACTT
>JAUWVK010000100.1 GCA_030617485.1 Gammaproteobacteria bacterium | reverse complement strand
AAGGTTCTGAATTTGAGTGCGCTCCACTTCCGCTGCACGAGCCGGTTCGGTAGAGGCCTGGTTAAATTCATCCCAGTTAACCTGCCAGTCATGCATGGCCTGTTCGGCTGCGGCCAGAGCTGAACCTGAAGCCTCCTGAGTCGCCTGGGTTTTTTCCAGATCAGGCTGAAGCTCGGTCAGTGACTGTGTTAATTCTTCGATTTTGCTGCGATCCGAGGCTAAATGGGTTTCAGACTCAATCCAGCTCCGCTCTGCCTTCTTTAATTCTTCTTCCTGTTCCGTGCGACGCTCATTGGCATGCTGGATAGATTGTTCAACTCGGGCAATATCACCACCAACGCTGTAGTAACGCCCCTGCACCTCGTTGAAGGTTTCGGTCGCTTCCACATTCTGGTCACGAAGTTTTTCAATCTCAGCTTCAATAGCACGCTGTTTAGCAACCTGCTCCTCGTAAGCCGCTTCTTTTTCACGAATCTGCTTTTCACGCTCGCCAGCCTGACTATCCATGCCTTTCCAGCGCAGAGCCGTGAGCTGACCTTTGAGCAGGCGCTCTTCCTGTTTAAATTCCTTGTATTTTTCTGCGCTGCGGGACTGGCGTTGCAGGCGGTCAATTTGCTTACCCAGTTCATCACGCAAATCAGACAGGCGATCAAGATTTTCACGGGTATGTCGAATACGATTTTCCGTTTCCCGACGCCGTTCCTTGTACTTGGAAATACCGGCTGCCTCTTCCAGGAAATTACGCAGATCTTCGGGTTTGGCCTCAATCAGACGCGAAATCATACCCTGTTCGATAATGGAATAACTGCGAGGGCCAAGACCAGTACCCAGAAAAATGCCGGTGACGTCGCGGCGACGACAACGGGTACCATTGAGAAAATACTGAGATTGCCCGTCGCGGGATAGCGTGCGTCGGATCGATATTTCGTTGTAATCAGCAAACTCGCCCTTAATGGTGCCATCGCTATTATCAAACAGCATCTCAACGGTGGCCTGACCAACCGGCTTGCGGGCACTGGAACCATTAAAAATGACGTCTGCCATGGAGTCGCCACGCAGATGTTTGGCCGAGGACTCGCCCATCACCCAGCGCACGGCGTCAATCACGTTGGATTTGCCACAGCCATTGGGACCCACCACACCAATCAGATTGGAAGGCAAGGGTATACTTGTAGGGTCAACAAAGGATTTGAAACCGGCCAGTTTGATCTTGGTTAAACGCATATTGGTACTTACTTCAGATAGCTAATTAGAGGACTTTTTGTATTGTAAGGGGGGAAGATACCGGACGCACGACCGACGCACAACATTGACTTCATTCGGGTTACGTGGTCTCTCCGTGGTGATCAACAAAACGTCGAAAATGATGAGAATTGGCTCCATTTCCGGTATCTTACACATCTCTTTCACAGTCCATTTTTAGGGCTTGTTTTCACTACTTATTTTAATTAGTGATTTGAGGAATGAAGACCCAGAGTACATTTTTCAACCAACCAGAATAGAAAATAGGGCCTAAGACATGCCGAGCCAACCCAGCAAAACACTCGAAACTTTTGAGAACCCTCATCCAGAGCGTGATTACACCATTCGCATCGATGTCCCCGAATTCACCTGCCTGTGCCCTAAAACGGGACAGCCGGATTTCGCCACGTTTGAAATCGAATACATCGCCGACAAAGCCTGCGTGGAACTGAAATCACTGAAAATGTACATGTGGTCCTTCCGCGACGAAGGCACCTTTCACGAAGCCGTGACCAACCAGATACTGGGTGATCTGGTCGCTGCATGTGACCCCCGCTTTATGCGCCTGACGGGTGAATTCAACGTACGCGGTGGCATTTACACGTCCGTTATCGTTGAACATCGAAAACCCGGCTGGCAAGCACCCGAACCTGTCATGCTTCCCTGATTTATTTTTACTAATTCATTTTTACTAATAGATTCAGCAAACCTTGGCTCTGTTCATTGGCATTGATTTAGGTACCTCCGGTTGTAGAGCCGTTGCCATCGATGAGCATGGTGATATTCAGGGCAACGCCGCTATAGACTTGCCATTGCCAAAACGAATGACCGTCGGTAACCAAAGCGGTATCGAACAGGATGCGCATCTTTGGTGGGATGCCGTCTGTCTTTGCCTTTCCAAACTAACAAAAAAAATAAATTCAAATGAAGTTGCTGCAATCGCAGTCGATGGCACTTCGGCAACATTGTTACTAACCGACGAAGCAGGCACACCTCTTGGTCCAGCTCTCATGTACAACGATGCGAGAGCAACTCAACAAGCAAAACAAATCGCCCAGGTTGCGTCAGCCAATACTGCTGCGCAAGGTGCAAGTTGTGCGCTGGCAAAATTGCTTTGGCTGTATGAAAACAGCTCACCCACTGGCGCGTATCACGCACTGCATCAGGCAGACTGGATCACTGGAAAACTCAGCGGGCAATTTGGTATCAGTGATTACAACAACTCCCTGAAACTGGGTTTTGATGCGGAAAAAAAATCATGGCCAGCCTGGGTTAACACCTTATTGAATAAAGCAAATATACCTTTGGAAATTCTACCCAAAGTTGTAGTTCCTGGAACACCAGTTGCTTACTTAACGCCCGAACTCGCAAAACAATTTAACTTTCCTGCAACAACACAAATTGTTGCCGGCACCACAGACAGTACGGCTTCATTCATGGCCACAGGCGCAAGCAAAAAAGGTGAAGCCGTTACTGCCCTCGGCTCAACTCTGGTACTTAAAATCATTTCCGACAAACCGGTGTTCGCGCCAGAGTACGGCGTTTATAGCCAGCCACTTTTCCATGCAGGTGGTGAACAATGGTTAATAGGCGGCGCATCCAACACCGGCGGCTCTGTTTTACGCCAGTTTTTTTCAACGGAACAATTAGAGACAATGACGCCACAGTTAAATCCAGAAATACAAACCGGACTGGATTATTACCCCTTACCTGCTACTGGAGAACGTTTCCCTGTAAACGATGCCCAACTAAAATCACGGCTAGAGCCACGCCCAGAAAACGATATTGAATTTTTTCAGGGTATACTGGAAGGCATCGCACAAATAGAAGTAAAAGGTTACCAATTGCTGGCTGATCTTGGCGCACCTATTCCCACCTCCGTGCGTACGACAGGTGGAGGCGCAAAAAATCCAGCCTGGACAAAAATCCGAGCAACACTACTAAACACAGAGAAGCTAAACACTAAAATGATTAATGCTAACCACACAGAAGCGGCCTACGGTGCTGCACTACTGGCAAAATCTGGGCAGACACATGGACTATTACCTGGACTATTAAAAGAATGAGCAATCCTTTCGCTGGTATTTTATATTTTTTACAGGGCTTGAGACTGATTTTTCGATCAGAGCTCAGGTCTTATGTTGCAATACCATTACTGATTAATGTGCTACTTTTTGCAGGACTGATCTGGTTTGGCGCCAGCCAATTCGAAACCTTCATGAATTGGCTAATGCCTGAAATTCCAGAGTGGTTACAATTTCTGGAATGGTTGTTCTGGGTTTTATTTGCAATCTCAACCTTACTGATTCTGTTTTTTACCTTCACCATACTGGCCAATCTCATTGGCGCACCATTCAATGGACTGCTGGCCGAAGCAGTCGAATATCATTTAACCGGCCAGCGCCCCGACAATGCTGGTGGCTGGAAAAAGATGCTGGCAGAACTCGCCCCCACGATGGTAGATGAAATAAAAAAACTGCTTTACATGGTTGCCTGGTCTATCCCGTTCCTGGCCTTGTTCCTTGTGCCTGTTGTTAACATTATTGCGCCGTTTACATGGCTAGCCTTTAGCGCCTGGATGTTAACAGTCGAATACGTAGACTACCCCATGGGCAATCATGGCTTACGTTCTGACGAACAAAAACAACGCATCGGGAGTAAAAGATTTTTATCAATGGGTTTTGGCGGCACCGTAACCATTGCCACCATGATTCCCATTCTCAACTTCCTGGTAATGCCCGCCGCAGTGGCAGGCGCAACTGCCATGTGGGTAAAACAATTTCGTGACTCATCATAAAAAATGTGCGTTAACGAGTTATAACCGAAAATCATGAAACCAGTTATCCAGCGTGAGCAAACGGGCTGCGCCATCGCCAGCTCGGCCGCTATCGCGGGTGTTTCTTATACAAAGGCAAAGCAGATCGCCAACAGTCTTGGGATAACCGCTGAAGATTCAACGCTATGGTCAAGCACAAAACCTGTCCGTGCTATTTTGAGAAAACTTGGTATAACCACAAGCTCATCTGAAACACCTTTTAGTAATTGGGAATCTTTGCCAGACTGCGCATTACTCGCCATCAAATGGCACAAGGAAAATGGTATAGCCTATTGGCATTGGGTTGTTTTTGTCAGGGAAAACGAAAGAGAATATGTGCTTGATTCCAGGAAAGCATTAAAATCAAATATCCGCACTGATTTTGGACGCATGAAACCAAAATGGTTTATCAAGGTAATCATTTAATGCGCCATAATAAGAGTTTCCCAGCTTTCTTTATCTCATTAGTTAGCCTATTGATATTTCTCACGCCACCTGCAAACGCGTCGCAAGGCTCTCTTGAGTACTGCCAAAAAGTTAGCGACAAGATTCGTTACTATTCGAGCTTAAGGAAGATGGGCGAATCCGCTAAAAAGATGGAAAACTGGAAACAACAACGAAAAAAATACAAAGAGAGATTTACTAACCGCAACTGTGAAAAACTGAAAGATAAACTAAAAAACTAACTTTTTTCCCACTCTTTATTTCAAGAAGGCTCTCAAACGACCAACCCCTTCTTTTAATCGCTCCAGCGAAGTCGTGTATGAAAATCGCACATGTTGCTCTGGCTCATTAGCACCAAAATCACGCCCTGGCGTTATTGCAACGCCCGCTTGTTCTAACAACTCATTAGCAAAAACATAGCTATTATCCGTAAAACGAGAACAGTTAGCATAAATATAAAATGCACCCTGCGGCACAACCGGAACATCAAAACCAAGTTCACGTAATGCCGGTAATAAAAAATCCCGTCTCTGGCGATAAACGTCTCGCCGCTCGTTCAGGATAGCGCGCGCCTCAGGTTCAAAGGCAGCCAATGCCGCATGCTGTGCAATAGTTGGTGCAGCGAGAAAAATATTTTGTGCCAGCTTATCCAGCTCATGAACGTAGGCCTCCGGCGCCACCAACCACCCAAGCCGCCAGCCGGTCATACAGAAGTATTTTGAAAAGCTGTTAATCACAAACAAATCATCTGAAAGTGATAATGCAGTACCTACATTTCCCTCATATATGAGCCCATGATAAATCTCATCGACCACCAACCGTCCGCCACGTGACTGCACGACATCTGACATAGCCTGTAAATTTTCGCGAGGCACAAGCGTGCCAGTAGGATTTGACGGTGAAGCCAGAAGTGCTGCAACAGTTTCCTTATTCCAGTGTATTTCCAGTAACGATGCATTCAGTTGATATTCCGTTTCCATGCCCACAGGCACGCCCACTGCTTTTCCTTCCATCAAACGCGCAAAATGTCGATTACACGGATAGCCAGGGTCAGCCATAATGACTTCATCACCCGGGTCTACCAGCACACCCATGGTTAGCAACAAGGCTCCGGAGGCACCAGGAGTAATCAAAATACGTTCAGGCGAAACAGACGCGCCGTATTCGCTTTGGTAAAAATCGCTTATGGATTCGCGCAGTGCCGGCAGCCCCACGGCTGGAGTGTAATGGGTAAGACCGGCATCAATGGCGCGCTTGGCCGCCTCACAAATCGGTTCGGGTGTTACAAAATCGGGCTCACCAATTTCCATGTGCACAATGTCTTTACCCTGCGCTTCCAAAGCGCGAGCTCTAGCCAATAAGTCCATTACATGAAAAGGTTCGATGTCCGCCATGCGGCGGGCTATGTGGGGAGAATTATCTGTCACGGTATCT
>JAUWVK010000046.1 GCA_030617485.1 Gammaproteobacteria bacterium | reverse complement strand
GTTAATCAAATTTCTCAGGTCACTGGTGGCTGGTTAACCAATGGCTTGACACTAAGGTTCATTGGCCGTGTGCGTAATCGGGTGATGGAACAGATATTGAAAGTATCTTTTCCTGTCGCAGGGAAGGTTCCAAAAGGTGATTTGCTGGCCAGGCTGAGTAACGATATAGATCTCATCAGTATGGCGTTGGTTCAGGGGCGTATATCACTGGTGTCCCACGTGCTCACGTTGAACTTGTATGTGTTCATGTTGTTCTGGATAGATATCAGGCTGGCCTTAATCGCTCTGGCGACGACGCCCATATTTTTTTTACAACAGCGTTATTTTTCACCCCGCAAACGAAAAGCAACGGAAGAATTTCTAAAGGCCAATGGGGAATTGTTGGCGACGGAAGAACAAAATCTCTCGAACCTTAGAGGCATTAGTTCCAATCAAACCGAGTCATGGGTTAGCGAACTTCATTGTCGAGTGTTTGGTAAGGCGCTGAAGTGGGGGTTGCGTGATAGAGGCCTGGACGTTTCCTTCCAGGTCTCTTTTTCTTTTCTGATTTATGCCGTGGGTTTATTGGTTGTCATGATAGGGAGCGACAGTATTCAGGCCGGTGAATTGCAGGTCGGTGCCCTGGTGAGTTTCGTTTTATATCTGGGTTATCTAACCGGGCCGGTACGTGGTCTGGCCGAAGTGGTTTTTCAGGCGTTGGGTAATTTGCCCGCAGCTTTTCGTGTTCTTGAAGTCCTTGATGCCCAGTCTTTAGTTGAAGATGTGGCAGATAAAAGCCTGGAAATATCCAAAGGTCGCATTGATGTGCAGGGTGTTAGTTTTGCCTATCCGGGCGGGGAGACCATCTTTAAGGATGTGAATCTTTCCATTGAAGGTGGATCCACCGTGGCTCTGGTGGGCCCTAGTGGTTCAGGTAAATCTACCTTTGCCACCATGTTGATGCGCTTCTACGATCCACAGCAGGGCAGTATTTGTATCGATGGTACGGATATACGCGAAGTCAGCATTAGTTCACTTCGTCACAATCTGGCGGTGGTGTGGCAGTCCCCCTTTCTGGTAAACGATACGATTCGCGCCAATCTGCTCATGGCTAATCCTGATGCGAGTGAGGATCAATTACAGGAGGCATTGGCGAGGAGTCACGCACAGGAATTTGTGCAAAAATTACCTGGTGGTCTGGATACTGTGATCGGCGCGGGCGGTGCAGAATTATCCGGTGGAGAAAAACAACGTCTGGCCATAACCCAGGCCTTTTTACGTGACGCACCGATATTGATCCTGGATGAAGCTTCCTCGGCGCTGGACAGTGAGGCTGAGCAGATTATTGTTGCGGCTATAAATGAATTACGAGCAGATCGCACAACCCTGATGATTGCGCATCGATATTCATCCATACGTACGGCGGACCGAGTGATTTATTTTGGACGCGATGGCATCGTGACCGTGTCAACGCATGAAGAGTTACTGGAAAAACTACCAGACTACCGTGATGCCGTGGAGTGGCAAACCGGTCAGGCAGAGCACTAAGTAACCTCCAGCATCATTAAGATATCGATCGAGGTGTTCACCTCAAGCCTTTTTAGAACAGTACCGTTTAGAGCAGCAAACTTTTTTCATCACAAACAAAAAAGGAACACTGCAGAACAGTATTCCTTTTTCGTTAAGTTATCGTGATGTACTAGCCACGATGGTGTGAGTGTTACACTAGTAAACCAGTGTAAGACTGCACGAACATTGCTTTGCAAAGCAATGGCATCTGTTTCCAAATGCCGACTACATAAATAGCTATATAGTTAGTAACTTAGTAGTAAAGACCGGATTACATTCCGCCCATACCACCGCCACCACCCATACCACCACCCATGCCGCCGCCCATGCCGCCGCCACCCATACCACCGCCCATTCCACCACCGCCACCCATTCCACCCATGTGAAACCTCCGGTATTAGTAATAAATGCAACAGTTAAAGTATGTTTGGCATGCTTGCTGTAACACGCAAAGTGTCAACAGCTACATGTCGGTAACACGGTAACAACTAACATCCAATGCCTAAGCACCAGAGGTAGTTGAAACCACTGATAATTTCCGGCTTTTCATCTATGAATGGCCATCCACATTCAGTGCATAAAAAATAGCAAACAAACTGCAGGCAGTCAATAAATTAGATATCCATATCTCTAAATATAATAAGGTATTAACTAGTTGATTATATATGTAAAAAATACCCTATATGCTGAATGATGTAAGGGTTACGCTGAAAGGAATGGTTAAAAATAGACCAGTTTTGGACCAATAATGAGGAAATGCTCAGAAAACAGTCAGCTTAGGTGGCTTGAATGAACAAAATATACCCAGTTTTATACTCATTTAGGTCTTTTTTCCAGAATTAGGTGCGTCCAGGGGTAAAACTGTTGGTTATGTTGCTCTAAAAATACTCTAACCAATTGTAATATATCTAAATAATAGTTATCTGAAACTGTTATTAAGAATGGGCTGGATAAATCCTGGTAGGAATAACAGTGAATCACTCGAGCACTAATGAGGTGACATTATTTACTGTTTTGATAAGGATTTTGATTTTTCTTGCTGGTAAACTGCAGAAAAATAACAGTTATCTGGTGTTTTCTGAGCGTTAATTCAGGAATGCCGCCGATATGCCTGTTTTATCCAGTTTAACCAACCGTTCGGATCAAGTTTTGAAGTCGGTGGTTTTGAAAACCTCATTGTGGAGAGGATCCATTACATGTTGAAGCTTGCAGCGCTATTCCTTTTATTGTCTGGTATTGCCAGTCTCACCTATCAGGTGGTCTGGGTGCGCCTGTTGGGTTTGAGTATGGGCTCTACCAGCGCTTCAATCAGTACGGTACTAGCGGCCTTCTTTTTGGGGCTGGCTCTGGGTAGTTATCTTGCGGAACGCATCACTCGCAATCGAATTAACAGCCTTAAGCCTTATATTGTTCTGGAAATTATCATTGGCCTGGCTGGCCTGATTCTATTACCAATATTGCTGAATCTTGACGCCATTATGGCGGCGACGCCGGCGTTGGGCGCGACCATCCCTATGAAGTTTGCGGTAACCGTAGTACTTCTGCTTATTCCTACCGTATGCATGGGAGCTACTTTCCCAGTGATGGCATCAATTCTGATTCGTCGTCAGGATGAAGTGGGTTTGAGAGTCAGTCAGTTGTATTCACTAAATACTGCTGGAGCGGTTTTGGGTGCAGCACTGGCAGGTTTCTTTTTTGTACCGAACTGGGGGCTGGATGGTGCGATTTACATCGCCTTTAGTTTTAACCTGTTGATTGTGGTGTTGGGCTTTTACCTTAATAGTAAAATTAAGTTATCTCCTATTGAAGAGTCTGAACCAGTAGCGGTAGAAGAAGGTGCAAAGGTTTCATCATCTCCTGTTTCAAATGCTATTAGCGATGAAGCCCCCTTGCGTGGCCGAGCGTTAATCGTGTTATTTGCAACCGGCCTGGTAGCAATTGCTACCGAGGTGGGGTGGACCAAATATTTATCCATTTTTACCGGTACGACCATTTATGGTTTTGCTGCCATCCTGACTATTTTCCTGATTGGTATTGCTGCAGGCTCATGGGCAATCAAATCTCATTTGGAGCGCATGCGACGTCCCGAACTGTGGATGTCTTTTGGTCTGGTGTTGCTGGGCGCCCTCCTGCTACTAACTCGCGCTGGTCTGACCTGGATTCCACCCGTTTATCAGGCGGTAAACCATTTTCCAGTGCCGGTGGGCGTTTCGTTAATGGTGAAGTATGCCTTTGTCTTTATGCTGATTTTCCCGCCAACCTTTATTTTTGGTGCATTGTTTCCACTTAACCTGCGGCTCTATTGTGGCAACCTGCAGGGGGTGCGTTCACGTATTGGCAAGGCCTATGCGGTAAACACGGTTGCCAGTATTTTTGGTTCTCTTATGGCCGGGTTCTGGATTATTCCGGATTTTGGTACGGATGTGTTGCTGACGTCTATGGCGATGGTGTTACTGGTTTTGCCGTTCATGTTTTTGCCTGCTTTATCCGGTCGTGTGCCGCAGGTAGCAGTGGTCAGTTTTGCTATGGTTGCGCTGGCAGGAAGCTGGGTCTTGCCGCATTTAAACTACAAAGATTTGATCAGTTCGGTTCAATACGATAGCGAATCTTATGCTGGCAAGGAGCCAGAATATTTGTTTCTAAAAGAAGGCAAGGCGGGGGTTATCAGCATGGTGACGCATGATGGTCGCCACGTAAAACTGCAAAATAATGGCCTTAATGAATCCTTTATCGACCTTGAAGATGAAAATAATGTGTTGTTGGTCGAAAGCCTGCTGGGCCTGATGCCTTACATGCTGCATGAAAATCCAAAATCAGCTTTTGTGGTGGGGTTTGGCGGTGGCATTACCACCAAGGCATTAACATTCACGAAACTTGAGTCCATCAGAGTGGTTGAGCTGGAGCCGGCTGTGGTAGAAGCGGGCAGGACTATCCTGGGTGGTGATATTCCTGCGTTGCAGGATCCGCGTGTAACACTTAGTTTTAATGATGCGCGCAATACCTTGCTGGTTGAAGATAACAAGTACGACATTATTGCCGCGCAACCATCGCATCCCTGGTTGGCTCGAGCCTCAAACGTATTCACCAAAAACTTCTTTACGTTAGTGAAGTCTCGGTTGAATGAGGGTGGCGTATATGGGCAATGGGTCAATTTGTTTCATATGGATGCGACCACGCTGAAATCATTGCTGCGTGCTTTTTATGAAGTGTTTCCCCATGGCATGACGTTCGCTAATCTGGATACGGGGGATTTCATTATGTATGGCTCTGTGTCGCCGGTTGTGTTTGATTATGCACGGATTCAGAAGCGCCTGGATGAACCGAAAATCAAGGCGGCATTGAATTTCCATGAGATTTATTTTGCCAGAGATCTGTTGTGGTATTTCGCCTTGTCGCGTGACGAGGCGTTGGCTGCATCAAAAGGTGTGCCTGCTAATACCGATACCAATATTTTGTCCGAGGTGCGGTTATCGGCTATCGATAAAGATCCGCCGCCAGAAGAAAACCCTTACACATTTTTGAGAAAAAATTATTCTTTTGATGTCAGCCCCTATTTTACATCCAGTGAGCGAGTAAACCGGATTTACCATCTGGGCACCTACTATCTTTCAGAATGGAACGATGAGGATATTGCTCAGTATTCTGCTGACCAGTTGAGTGAACTTTCTCCAAAATTGTCGCGCGGCATTCTTTACGAAAAACTTTGGCATCGTTTTGATTTTGACGCTGCCCAGAATTTTTATGCCGAACATGAAGAGTGGCCGGATCGTACTCACGTTCAGCAGGCTTTGCTGCTAGCAAACCGGGGGTATCACAAAGATGCTGAGGCAGTAGTGGCGAGGCTGTCGTCAGATAATATGAAGAAAACATTAACCGCACGATTACTGTTTGAAGCAGAAAGATTTGATGAACTTGCAGCTATTGATCCGCAGGTGGATGCGGAAAGACTATGGCAGCTTACCGCGTTGGCGCGAACTAATCCCAAAGGAGCGGGTACTCAGTTGGATGCTCTGGTGCAGCGTGTTTCACCGGCATTACCGCAACTACGGGCTTTGGCCGGGTATTACTCTGCTATCCATGATCAGATACAACTGGATAAAGTGGCCCGATTAATCGTTAAGCGTGTCAACAAACAGGTAAATAGGCTAAAGGTATTAATAGAAGAAGCAATTGATGAGGGTGATCAGGCAAGAGCGCAGCACTTGTTAAAGCAGCTAGATATTTACCATCCGGAAGAAGACTACAATCTCCAGTTATTGCGAGCTAAAGTATTGCGCGCCAAAGTAAATAAGCCCCATGAAAACGCCCAGGATCAGCCTGCTTAGCTATACTCCTAATAACAGGCACTTTTTGTTGTGAGTCTCCGAGATCTCGGTGTACGTGGCACTCAGTGTATGCAGCTAAAGGAGAGAAGGCATGAGCGGTTATCAGCATGTATTATGCGCCGTTGATTTGGGCGGAGAAAATCTGGCGGTGGCTTCACGAGCGGTGGAGTTAGCCAGGCAATATGGCGCGAAACTTAGTCTGTTACATGTTGTTGAATATATTCCTATCGATCTCGCTAATGAACTGGTGCTTCCCCAGCAGCAGGAAATTGAAGATCAGCTCGTCGAACAATCAAAAAAAGCGGTTGCATTGTTGGTGTCTCATTTAGATCTGGAGCAAATTTCTGAAAATGTTGTTTCTGGTTCCACCAAGGCGGAAATCCTTGAATTCACTAAAGCCGGGAAAGTGGATCTGATCGTCATAGGACAGCATGGCAGGCATGGTTTTTCTCGTTTGCTGGGTTCTACTGCGAACGCCGTTTTGCATAATGCACCCTGTGATGTATTGGCGGTCCGCATAGGCACTTGAGGATGTATTTTTAAATTATTTCTTATTGTTTTCGTATTTCTAAAAAACCCGTACTAACTTTTTGCACTAAGCGCTATCTTTTCGCACTAAAAGGGAGCGCAAACCCACCGTTTCCATTGTGATCGCACCATCATAAACGCAGTGATTTTCATGCGAAACAAATCTTGAGTATTTCTGTTCAAATTTCGTTGACACATTAGATGGGATTGGTCTAGCATCAGCAGCCATAGATAAATCTAATAGTAGTTATTATTTAGATTTATAATAATATTCTTATATAGGCAAACGGATACAAACAGGATTTGGCGGAGTTTTGTCCGGCTCTTAGGGGAGAGCAATTGCCAGGCGACAGCTGATATCAGTCGTAGTAGTCTGGCAGTAATCGATAATAAATATAACAGGGTAGAAAAAACTACCTGGAAGAATAATTAAGGGAGAACGAGCTGCTTCGGCTGGCTTGATTCGGCGGAAGCCAAAAAAAATCAAATGACGTGTTAATACCGTACCTTGTCAGAACGTTGGCTGACAGGGCCGATATTTTTTTGTCATGGTTGCTGTAAGTTGGTTGCAATGAATAGCAACGATACAACTCGGCAGCATTACGAATAATAATATAAGTGTATCGAGGGTAGAAATGGCAGCAAAAAACCGTTCCGCTAATCTGAATGTGCAACATCGTAAAGGTTTCGTGCTTGCATGGGTGTTCGGCGTGGTAGCGTTGTTGCTGGCGCCGGCAGCAATTGCTACAAAATACGATGTGAATGCACCTGTAGGCACCCACGAGGGTGAAGATGTTGTTCAACCCATCGAATTTCCGCATAACATACATGTAAAAGACAATGGCATTAACTGCATGTACTGCCATACCTATGCGCGCCGCAGCAAAGTGGCCGGTATCCCGCCAACCAGTAAATGCATGGGGTGTCATAAGGTCATTGCCACCGATAAACCCCGCATCAAAAAACTAACAGAGTATTGGACAAATAAAACCCCGCCGCCCTGGAAAAAAGTGCATGACCTTCCGGATTTTGTGCATTTCACACACGAGAGGCATTTGAAAAAGCTGGTTTTTGATCGCGACTTCCCTGTGGAAAATGTAAAAGAAGTCTGCGCGTTTTGTCATGGCGAGCTGGAAAATATGACCGTGGCGAAAAAAGTGAAACCATTGAATATGGGCTTTTGTGTTGGTTGTCATATAGCAAACAAAGAGCTTGGTGCGCCGGGCGATTGTTGGAAATGCCATAAGTAAAAGACAAGCTGTATTTCGTCAAGATTCGGGATATAAAAGATTAAAGAGCGAATTAACTATGAGTGGAACGATGAACCGTAGAAACTTTTTAAAAACGATGGGTTGGGGTGGCGCTGGCGCAGCATTGACTGGTTGCGATCTTCCCACCACGATAACGCTGGAAGAAGGTAAAGAAGAAGTTGTTTCCTACCTGATGCCGGAAGAATACGTAATACCTGGTGTAGGTGTCTGGTATGCCTCAACGTGCACCCAGTGTTCGGCAGGTTGTGCCATTCATGGCCGAGTCCGCGAAGGTCGCGTATTAAAGCTGGAAGGTAACCCGGAAGCCTCGTTAAACAACGGTAAAATCTGCATGATGGGGCAAGCTGGTGTGCAGGGGCATTACAGTCCTGATCGTGTAACCAAGCCAATGATTCGCAATGGCGATACTTTGACTGAAACAAGCTGGGACAATGCAATGGCCCTGTTGCAGGAAAAGCTGGGCGCTGTAAGTGGCGACCGTTTTGCCTGGTTCACCGGCACTATAAGTGGTCATCAGTCAGCGCTGGTTTCCAATCATCTGGATGCCATGGGTTCCAAACAACATTATGTGCATGAAGTGGTAAACAACTCTGTTTCGCAGGCAGTTAATCGTGACATGTTTGGCGAAGCGAATCCTCGAGTGCGTATTGATAAGGCTGCAATGGTAGTGTCATTTGGCGCTGATTTTATGGGCGCGAGTTTGTCTCCTGTTCATTATGCAGGTCAGTATGCAAAGTTCCGCACCAAGAAAGAGCGCGGTTTGTTAGTGCAGATTGAATCCAAGATGTCGTTGACTGGTGGTAGTGCAGATCTTTGGTTGCCGATTAAGCCGGGTACTGAAGGTGTTCTTGCTCTTGGCATGGCGAATTTGTTGTTAAACAAAATTAAGGTTAGTGATGCCGGTATTCCAAATGGTGTGCGCAAGCTAATCGACGAATATGATATTGCTAAAGTGGCAAAGATCACTGATGTAGCGGGCCATCGTATCCAGCGTGTAACTCAGTTATTAACTGAGCGCTCACCAAGCCTGGTGTTGGCGGGGCCATCTGTTGAAGGCCATGCGCATGGTTATTCATCAGTTGCTGCCGTGATGATGCTCAACCATATTCTGGGTAATGTGGGCAAAACCATCGAATCATCAGGTCAGTTCCCATTCCCGCAATTAATGGCAAAACAGGGTGGTACAGCCGACCTGTTAGCATTTGCGGAAGCGGCTAAAGCCGAAAAATTAGACGCAGTTGTTTTTTACGGTAGCAATCCTGTTTATAGCGCGCCAAAGGCATTAGAGCTGAATGAAGCCATGAATAAAGTTGGTTTCAAGGTAGCGATTTCACAGTTCATGGATGAGACTACCGAAGTTGCTGATCTTGTATTGCCGGTGGCCTCCTACCTGGAAGATTGGGGTACGCAAGTTCCGATGCAGCAGTCAGAGAACAGCGCCATTCACGTGCAGCAACCGTTGATGGAAAAATTATATGAAGACTCCAAAGGATTGGGCGATATTTTGTTGAGTCTGCTCAAGCAGCGTAACAACGATGAGTATGGCAAGTTCGAAGATTATTATGCTTATTTGCGTAATGCTTTTGCGGCAATGCCAGCAGCCGTAAAGAATAATACGACCAACAATAATGAATTCTGGAACAATACCTTGCAGAAGGGAGTGATTGATGTCGCTTCCTCAGGTGGCAAGTTGAAGTCAACGGTCGTTTCATTTGCAGACCCGGTTAGCGAAAGTGCAAATGCCGATGGCTTAACATTAGTACCATCTCCACGCCTGGGTTTATACGATGGCCGTCACGCCAACCTTCCCTGGTTACAGGAAGCACCGGATCAGATCAGTAAAGTGGTTTGGGATTCCTGGGCGGAGATGCATCCGAGCACTGCTGAAAAACTGGGTATTGGCAATCTTGAATTAGTGGAAGTGAGTTCTGCACAGGGTTCTATCACAATGCGCGTGGTGTTACTGAAAAGTATGCATATGGATGCAGTGGCAGTACCGCTGGGCCAGGGTCATGAAGCCCACGGGCGTTATGCCAAGGGTCTGGGCGTAAATCCTCTGCAAATTCTGGATGCAACCACAGATAACAAAACCGGTGAGCTGGCCATGTATAGCACGCGTGTCACTGTGAAGAGTGTAGGTCCGGCGGACTCATTGTCTATTGTACGCATGGGAACGGGTTCCGGTGATAGTCAGGCAGGACGTAAGTTGGTGGCGACCATACCGGTTGAGCAGCTTCGTCGTACGGAGGGATCATAATTATGTCCTTGGATAATATCCTCAATCATTGGTCAGATTACCGTAAAGGTGCTGAAGAAGGCGGTCATCACGATTATGAACATCGTTGGGCGATGGCAATTAATCTTGATATCTGTAATGGATGTAATGCGTGTTCTACGGCGTGTTATGCAGAAAATAATCTGGCCGTGGTTGGCAAAGAAAGGTTTGAAAAAGGTCAGGCCATGCACTGGTTGCGTATTGAACGCTACTGGGATGAGCAGGAAAAAGATTATCCAGAGCAGGGCGCGAGCTTTCTGCCTATGATGTGTCAGCATTGTGGTTCTGCAACTTGTGAGCCTGTTTGCCCGGTAGCAGCTACCTATCACACACCAGACGGGTTGAATGCTCAGGTTTATAACCGCTGTATCGGTTCTCGATATTGTTCGAATAATTGCCCGTTCCGTGTACGTTATTTTAACTTTTATTCGTACTACGAATCCTCCTGGCCTGAACCGATGGAGCAACAGCTTAATCCGGATATTTCTGTGCGAGATAAGGGTGTAATGGAAAAATGTACTTTTTGTATCCAACGTATCCGCACTGCCAAAGATAAGGCGAAGATGGAGGATCGTGAAGTGCAAGACGGCGAGGTAATGACAGCATGCGCACAAGCTTGTCCAACATCTGCGATCGTGTTTGGCGACACCATGGATGAAGACAGCGTAGTCAGCCAGCTATGGAAAAAACATCAGGTCGAACGTGGTGTCTATGAAAAAACCAAGCTTGCGAAAAAGGATAAAGATTTGCGTGGTTACCGGGTATTCGAAGAACTCAACGTCGATCCATCGGTAATGTATCTGGAGCGAGTACGCGAAAAGATTTAGTTTGTGAAATAAAGTTTGTTGCAATTGTTTGCAAAAGATAACTTACATAAAAATAAAACATAACGTTAGTGAATATAACGATTGTAGTGGAATAACTATTGTGGTGAATAAAGAATGACAATGGTAACTGAAAAAGATATTAACGAGCAGATTGCGTGGGCCAAAATCAACACGGATGTGTTGGAGAGTATGGAAAACCCGCGCCCTGCCTTTTGGGTAACGCTGGCGGTGTGTATTGCAATGGTGGCCTGCGCTGTGCTGGCGGAATACATTCAGTACACCGAGGGTATGGGTACGGCCAATCTGAATAATCCACATATGTGGGATATGTACATTGCGGCTTTTGTGTTCTGGATTGGCATGAGCCACTCCGGCACCTTACTGTCGGCGATTTTGCATTTGATCCATGCCGATTGGCGTAAACCGATATACCGGTTTGCCGAGGCGATGACCACATTCTCGTTGATGACTGCGGGATTGTTCCCGATGATTCACCTGGGTCGTGTCTGGAATTTGTACTGGGTGCTGCCTTATGTCAGTGA